>JAJDAM010000605.1 GCA_029261905.1 Deltaproteobacteria bacterium | reverse complement strand
GGCCGGTGACTACGTCGTCCGGGGTGGCGGGTTCGACGTAGAGGATGTTCGGGATCCACTGGTGGTGGAAACGCGGGGCAGAGACGGCTTGTTGCGGGTCCATCTTGTAGTCGATCGTGTTGATGATCGTCAGCAACGTGGTCGAGATGATGCGGGGCCCGCCGGGGCTTCCGGTCACGAAGACCGTGTCGCCGTTCTTGGCGATGATGGTCGGTGTCATGCTCGACAGGGGGCGTTTGCCCGGTGCAATCGCGTTCATGCCGCGGGTATCGATGAGACCGTAGGCGTTGGGCTGGTGGGGCGCTTTTGCGAAATCGTCCATTTCGTTGTTGAGCAGGATGCCGGTGCCGGGGACCGTCACGCCGGAACCGTAGAGTGTGTTGATCGTCTTGGTGATGGCGACCGCGTTTCCGGCCGCATCGGTCGTGGACAGGTGCGCGGTTCCCGAATCGTTGACCGGTAGCCCCGGCCCCTCGAGCCGCATCGCCCTCTCGCTCGTCGCCCAACGCCACGGCGGTCGTCGCCACCACGGCGGGTTGATGCGTCGACGCAAATCGTCCGCGTAGGACTTCGCGATCAACTCGTCCTGTGGAACATCTACGAAATCGGCATCCCCCAGGAACGCGGCCCGGTCGGCGAATGCGAGTTTCATCGCTTCTGCGATGCGATGGATGCTGGCCGACGACCCCGGGCCATACTGGGTGAGATCCATCCCTTCGAGCACGTTCAGCGATTCGATCAGTGCGATCCCGCCAGACGATGGAGGCGGAAACGAATACACGTCGTAGCCGCGGTAGGTGCCGGCCACCGCCTCGCGGATCTTGGGTTGGTAGTTGGCGAGATCATCGACGCCGACGAGCCCGCCCGTATCGGCCATGTGCTTCGCGATGGCCTCGGCGAGCAGCCCTGTATAGAAAGCACTGGTGCCCTGCTGGGCGATCCGCCCCAGCGTCATCGCCAGCTCAGGCTGGACGAGCTTCCAGTCAGGCTCGGCCTTCTGATTTCCGGGCGGAAACTGGATCCGTGCGGTTTCCGGAAAGCGCTCGGCCATCCCCCGGCTGCGCATGAACTCGATGACCTGCGCGTGGCGGGGACCGATCGCGAAGCCATCCTGCGCGAGCCGGATCGCCGGCATCATCACTTCGAGCAGCGATTTGGTGCCGTAGCGCTCGAGCGCCAGCGCCAGGCCCGCAACCAACCCAGGTGTCGCCACCGCGAGGGAACCGGCGAGCGACGCACGCTCGGACACCCCTTCGCGCATGTACATGTCGCGGTCCGCGGAGGCCGGGGCCGTCTCGCGGCAGTCGATCGCGACGACCTCGCCGTCTGCCAGCCGAATCAAGATGAACGCACCACCACCGATCCCGGTCGAGTAGGGTTGCGTGACCCCCACCGCAAACGCAGCCGCGACTGCCGCATCGATCGCATTGCCACCGCTGCGCAGCATCTCGACCCCCGCGAGCGTCGCGTCGGTCTGCGACGTGACGACCATCCCGTTGCGCGAATAGGCGGGCGCACTCGATGCAGCGAAAGAAGTGACAGGGGCGAGAAAACAGGCGACCCCGCAGACGAGCGCCGCGCCTCGCGAAGCAACGCGAGCGGCGGAAATCACGGAGCCAACCAACCCGCGCGCCTGATTTCGGAAACTGGGGAATCCACGAGAGTCACGAGGGCTACGAAGTTGACGGAGGGGATGTGCTCGCATGCGGGGACCGTAACACAGAGGGGACGCACACTTGCGAGGCTCGGCTGCCTCTCAAGATTCCCCGGCCCGGAGCCGATTCAGTCTCCATGCGACACGCGCGAACCGACCCTTTTCGATTTCGAATCAGCCCGCTCCGAATCAGCCCGCTCCCAATCAGCCCGCTCCGATTTAGTCACCACCGCGCCCATGTCGCTGGTGCGCTGGCGGTTGCTGCGCTGATCATTTGTTTCGGATGCGGCTCCGTCGAAACAGCGCGCGACGCGGCGAGCGAACAACCGGGCGCCGACGACCTGATCGCATCCGGTCCCCACGACATCGCCGTGCTCGAGATCCGCGGGCTCGGAACGATTCGCTTCGAACTGCTCCCCGAACTCGCGCCCGCCACGGTCGACCACTTCACGGAACTCGCCCGCAAAGGCTTCTATGACGGGACGACTTTCCACCGTGTCATCCCCGGCTTCATGATCCAGGGCGGCGACCCGAACTCCAAAGACAGCGACCCCCGCAACGACGGCAAAGGCGGCGGTACCGGTGTCGTCAGCGAGTTTTCTCCGATCCCCCAACTCCGCGGCATCGTGTCACTCGCCCACCGCGGCAACCGCAACACGGGCGGCAGCCAATTCTTCATCGTGCACGAAGATTCCCCGCACCTGAACGGGAACTTCTCGGCGTTCGGTCGCGTGATCGAAGGCCTGGACGTGCTCGACGCAATCACCGAAGTCGAGATCGATACCTACGGTCGGTACGGCCCGGAAGCCCGGCCATATCCGGAAGACGTGGTGATCGAATCGGTCCAAGTCATCCCGGCGGATCAGGCGGCGCTCTGAGAGAGCGGGTGAATTCCGCGCGGACTCTAGAGACCCTGGGATCAGCCTCGCCGCGGTGAAGCCAGGATCGAGCTTCAGCTCGCCAACTCCAAGCTCCCGTCCCAGCCCAGCCGGCGCTCGCTCCCACATCTTTCTCGCTGAGGCCCCAGCGAATGTCACAGACGCCGCGCAGACCCGTAGCCGCCCCGCACACGACCGGCTAACCTCGGCGCCCCGTGGCCCGGTAGCTCAGTCGGTAGAGCACCTGACTGAAAATCAGGGTGTCGGCGGTTCGATTCCGCCCTGGGCCACCACCTCGACTCCTTAGAATCCGAGCAGTTGAAGCGATGTGCGCTGGCACGCGATCGGCCAGATGCCGGTTTGTATAGCCGTCGTTTTGCCCAATTCAGGATTGGCGTTCCGGCTCGAAGCGGACCACTCAGATTTCATCAGAGAAGACGACTCCGTCGAATAGCTTGTGGTCGAAGGGCAAGTCGAGCATGGGGGTGCGTGGATACTCTTGGGTATACATGTTCTTTCGCACTGGAAATCGCGTCGGGTAGTAGTTCATCTCGGCGATGGTGTGGCCGGCTCGCGCGTACAAGCTCGCGTACTCTTGAAGTTTTTCGCGAGCGCTTCGCGTCAGACACGCGGATACGACTTCTCTCACGTGCTCTTCGACGAATTCGGATTCGGAGAACGGGTCGCTGTTGTCTCCCAAATCAGCTTCTGGCTGAAAGGGCTCGGGTGTATCACCGGCCCGCCAGAGCGATGGCTTGCCATCGTGAGGAAATGGATCGACAGGTTCACCGTTCAGCCAGGTATTGAAATGTGTATGGGGGGTGCCCCAGGGAAAGGTCACCAGGCTGTCGAGTCCGCTGTATCCGGTAATGGCGATTGCTTGGCCTCGTTCGACCCGATCACCTTCTTTCACCAGCGATCTGGCCAGGTGTGCCGAGCAGGTAATCAACCCGCTCCCGTGATCGATATACACTTTGAGACCACCGCGATTGAATTCGGAAATCGTCCGAATGACCCTGCCTGCGGCCGCAGCCAGGAGCTTGGTGCCAATCGGCACCGAAAGGTCTGTCCCGTTGTGGCTGTCGTAGGTCAGATGCTTCCCGCGAAAGTCGCGTGTCTGGGTGACTTTCACCGACCAGCCATCTTCGATCGGTGTCTGGAGATGATTGAAGCAATTGGTGATGATGACCTTGTTCTTGATTTTTTGTTTGGACAGCCATAGCGGAATACCGATGCCGGGCCGTAGTTGTTTCAAGCTGCCGAGATTGTATCTCGATGCAGGAACATCCTCTTCGCCCCTGATCGCGACCAGGGCTTGCTGCATCCGCAAACGAAATGGATGCAGACCGATGGTCTCTCCCCAGAACTTTATTCGTCCAGTGTGGTAGCGATCGTCGGTTGATTCATTCATATCGTCACCCTGTATTGCGAGGCCTACCCCCAGTCAGGACGTCTTGATCGCCATCTCGGTGTACTTGTCAGCGAGGACCTGGATGCCGGGCGCGATTTTCACGTCGTGGGGGGTGTAACTCGGTAGATAGATGCGCAGCAGGACAGCGAGCATCCCTCGAATCGAGGCCCTGGCTGGAGTTTTCGTCATCCCATTTCCTGCCGGCGTCTTGGCGTTGTGCTTCGGAGGTGGGCTCATCTTCAGCATGTATGCGGTGGCGCGCCTGATCCAACGAGTGAAATGCCACTGCGCCCAGATGCCGACGACCAACCGATAGAAGTAGCCACCGCAGACGTGATCATAAACGTCAAAGGCAACGGTTCGGTGCTCGAGTTCTTCGACGAAGTGCCACTCGACCATCTGCATGAAAACCGGCAGGTCTTCGCCGAAGCCGTCCGGCTCCATCATCTGCTTGATTGCATTCATGGTGAGGGCTTCGAAACCTTCCGCGTAGGCGAGGTTGAAGCGAAGTGACTTTGTTTTAGTAAATCGGTGGTAGTCGTCCGAGAGCTCCTTCTCCAGGGCGTCGAGCCCCGGGAAGCCCGAGCGCCGGACGGTCGCATTGAACTTCATGTGCATGCGGTAGTGCTGGCCTTCCTGGGCCGAGAAGCGCTTGAGCCCGTCCAGGACCTTCGGGTCGGTGACGTGCTTCTCCGCTGCCTTCATCGATCGAATCAGGTAGGGCTCCAGATGCGGAAGCAGTAGCGAACCAGCAATGAGCCCGAACGACTGCGCATGGTCGCCCTCGAAGATGACCGGGTCGATCTCATCGGAAAACTCAAAAGGCATTTGGCGGACGGTTATGGTG
>JAJDAM010000604.1 GCA_029261905.1 Deltaproteobacteria bacterium | reverse complement strand
ATGGCTCCCCGGGCAGGACTCGAACCTGCGACAAGGCGGTTAACAGCCGCCTGCTCTACCAGCTGAGCTACCGGGGAACGGATGGCTCGGGCGGGCGGAGTAGCGAAGCGTGCAACGGGTACCGACAAATTGGATCCGTCGACGGTCTGGCCGGAGCAGACTGAGAGGCCGCTTCGAGGGACCATTCCAAGATGGTGCATGCAGAGGACCGATCGAGGCGAAAAGGCGAATTGATTGAATAGAACTACGGCGAACGCTCAGCTCCTTCGCGGTACCGAGCCCCCCTTGCGCTAGCGAGTACGGCGAGGCCGATGCCGATCGAGAGTGCAACGTTCGGTTCGGGAATCGGAACGAGTTCGAACTCGTGATGGAAATGCCGCCAAGCGCTACCGATGTCGGCAGCAAAGCCTGTGATATTGACAGAGAGGGCCTGTTGAGGCGCAAAGGTGGAGCGCTCTCGTCCCGAAAGAAAGAGACGTGGCTCACCGAGAACTGTGCGGTACTCATCAGAATCGTCGCCCAAGATGACCGAGGCCAACAGGGCGTTCGTATTGTCGCGGATCTCCATCTGGATCGACTGACTTCCGTAGGTCAGAGCATTCGTCCAAAAGTGGCCGTTGATTTCGAAGAGTGATGAGCCGATGCCGTAGCCTGCTTGCGTGGAAGAAACGTCAAATGCGAGGTCGAAACGGAATCTCGCGCCGGCGAAGGGTGGGTCCACCGAAAGATCGAAGAATCCACCATCGTCGCCGGCATCCCAGAACGTCCACCACGCATTCGGTCCGGAGGAGGTGATCACCCCTCCGTTATCGCTGACGTAGTGATTGCTGATCGTCAAGTTGATGTCGGAGAATTGGTCCGGGGATAGGGTTGAGGACTCCGTGCCTGACCCGCCTTCGGCGACGACGTGCTCGATCGCCGACAGATTCTCGATTCGAATCCCGCCGCGTTCAACGAATCCATCGTCCTGCGCGAGCGCTTCAAGGTCGACATTGCCGGGCGGCGGCATGTAGGAGGGCTGGATGAGCGCAGCTTCTTCGACGAGTAGACCCGAACTTCGTACCCAAGCGAGGAGGGGCCCCTCGCGAACGTCCTCGACATAGACGCCGTTCCGCGTTCGTGCGATCCGGCGGACGGAGTCCGCCCAACCATCGACGACCATGAGATGGCCGACCGCGCATGCAGTCTCTTTCGCATCAACGAAAATCGGACGCTGTGTTTGTTCTGGCTCGGGATGAATCGGGAATCGACCGCGCGCCGCGTAATCGGTCAGGTTGGCGATCTGCTTTCGTCGCGAAGATTGAAGATCGCGATAGGCTGCCTCTCGTCTTGCCGCCGTCCAGGGCGATTCGGACTGGAACTCGAGTCGAGCAACGGCCTGATCGAGGCTCTCTTGTTCATGATCTTCCAGCCATTCGATGACGACCATGAAGTGTTCTCTGAGTCGCTCGATTTCCTCATTAGGTGGGAGACCGGCTGTCTGGCTGGCGCTCAGTTCGCGCAGTCGGCCCGCACTTTGGAACCGGTCATCTCCTGGCCATTCCCACTGCCCAAAACCGTCTGAGGACTCAGTCGGCCGCCATGGCTTCGTCTCGCTCTCGCGGACCTCAGCATCCAGGATCGTTGGCTCGATTTCAGTCGCGACCGAGTCCAGGCGCGGGTGAAGTTGGGATGCGCAACCGAGTGGGCTGCCAAACAGCATGAGCAGCAGCACGGCCTGCTGGATCTTCGCACGTCGAATCCAGGTCAATTCAATCACCCTGCGCTCTCTTCCCCGGCTGTAGGGAGAATTAATGGAGGCAACTCCTCGGGAAGTAGGCACGAGGTGTTGGCAGGTGGCGATGAAAATGAAGATCGCGCCTACGAGGGCCGACGACGCGTGGCGGGAGCGATCGGAATGGCTCCCCGGGCAGGACTCGAACCTGCGACAAGGCGGTTAACAGCCGCCTGCTCTACCAGCTGAGCTACCGGGGAACGATGGCTCGGGCGGGCGGAGTTTAGACGCTGGGGTCCGGTTCGCAACGCTCTCGAGCCGGCAGAATCCTCTCCCGAGGGATTTTTGAGGTCGACCGATCAGATCGGATCGAAGCGGATCTCCAGCACTTCGAATTCGCGAGTGCCCTTGGGCACCTTGACTTCGATTTCGTCGCCGACTTCCTTGTTCATCAGCGCTCGAGCGACTGGGGAAGTGACAGAGATGCTGCCTTGCTTGGCGTCTGCTTCCTCTTCGCCGACGATCGTGTAGACGACTTCTTCGTCGGTCTCGAGATCGGAGAGGCGGGCGGTCGCGCCGAAGCGGATCTTGTCGGGCTCCTGGCCGACGTTGTCGATGATCTGTGCGCGGGCGATCCGGTCGTCGAGCATGGCCATTCGGCCGGCGATATGGGCCTGCTTTTCCTTGGCGGCGTGGTATTCGGCGTTTTCGGAGAGGTCGCCGTGGGCGATCGCTTCTTCGATGTCCTTGATGTTGGCCGGGCGATCGACGGCTTTCAGTCGTTTCAGTTCAGACTTCAGGGCTTCGTAGCCGCGCGGAGTCATGGGGACTCGCTGGTCCATGCTTTTCCTCGTTCAGATGTGCGGGGGACAGGTCGAGCTTTCACTCGGGGAAAATAGGCAGTAGTGGGAATCGCGGAGGCTTCGCGCTCTCGGGGGCTCTTGGGTGTCCGGGATACCTGGGTTGTCCCGGTTGCCGCGCCGAAAACGGCCTGGCGAGGATCGATCGCCGAAATAGGCTACCCAGAGCGGGCCCGCGCGGCAAGCAGAATACGCCCCTTTGGGGTGTCTGGAGTCGATCCCGAAGATCGATCTTCGATTGCAGGGCGATCAATGAGGGGAGAGAGACTCAAATGGAAGAGGAGGACGAGCGTCGCGATCGGCCAGCGGTCGTCCCTTCAGCCGATCCTTCCGAGGATCGGGAGACGGGAAGGCCGTCTTCGGATTCAGACCCCGATCCAGATCCGGGCCGACAGCGATTCGTGCGCACGGCGCTCATCTTCTACGGAGCGATGGGCTGTGGGGCGTTGCTCTGGCGGATGGCGGTGTCCTCTCAAACGATCTTCGAACCGGGTGTCGGGCCGCTCGTCGGGGCATCGAGCCTGTGGACGGCGGCGGCTGCTGGACTGGTCGTCGGTCTCGCTTCGGTGGGGATTTCTGAACTGCTGACGCGCGGCACCGAACTCGGCGAACGACTCGCCGATGTGCTGGCCGAGAGTCTGGCGGGCGTTTCGATGGGCGATGCGATCCTGCTCGCACTGGCGAGCGGACTGGCGGAGGAGATGCTCTTCCGTGGTGCGCTTCAGCCCGCAGTCGGAATTGTCTGGGCCAGTCTGATCTTTGGCGCGTGCCACTTCCTACCGCGGCGAGACATCGCGATCTGGAGTCTCTACGCGGTGGCGATGGGCTTTGCCTTTGGCTGGCTCTTCGAATGGACCGGACACCTCTTGGCACCGATCGTCGCGCATACGGTCGTCAACGGGATCAACATTCCGCGACTTGCGCGGCGCTCTCCGCAGACCAAGCCGAAAACTAGGCCGGAGTGACGGCGATCGCGTCGATCTCGACGTGAGCGCCTAACGGCAGGGCAGAGACCTCGACAGTCGCGCGTGCGGGCGCTGGATCCGAATCGAAGGACTCGGCGTAGATGGCATTTACGCGCGGAAAGAGGCTCATGTCGGTGAGGTAGACCGTTGCCTTGACGACGCTTGCCAGGCTCGCGCCGGAGGATTCGAGAACGGCTTTCAGATTCGACAACACCTGTCGGGTTTCGTCCTCGATTTCTCCTTGAACGATCTTTCCCGTTTTTGGATCGAGGGGAATCTGTCCGGACGCGAAGACGAGGTCGTTCAACCGGATCGCCTGGGAATAAGGTCCGACCGGCGCGGGTGCGTGGTCGGTTCGAACTTCAGTCTGTCGAGTCGAGTTTGTCATGGTCGACGCAGCTTAGTGCATCGCGTCGACGAGCGTACCCATTCCGTATCCCGCACTTGTGGATGTGCGGGACTCGGCTAGGACGGTTCCGGCAGGAGTCGTTCTTCGAGAACCCGAATCAAGTATCCGAAGAGCAGAAGATTCGGCAATCGTCCCCGCGTCTCGCCCTTGATTCCGGCGCCGTCGGCGAAGGCTTCTGCGTATTGCGAGAAGAATTCGATCGTCTCGAAGGGAACGTTCTTGGCGAGCATCTCATTGATCTGCTCGGTCGGGAGATCATCGAAAATTTCGGCGAACTCCTGGGCAATATCTTCCGGTGTCATTTCATCTCCGAGAAACGGTTGGCACGAAGATTCGTCCGCGTGCGCGTCTCAGCATTATTCGCAATGCGTTTCGATCGGTCAGCGCTCGAACTTCGACCCTCGACTTTGTAGAGAGCGCTCATCAGATAGGGCGATCTTCTCATTAGGCGCTCCGACTGTCAACCGCCGAAAAAGCCGAAGCCCGTCGAATTCGGGCAATAGAGCGCGTATTAGTGCATTCTTACCCACGGCTTGCACACCGCTCGCCGAAATCGCAACGGACGAAACGCGAGCGTGATCGGGAAGGCGCGTGGAGAGTTGCCTATCGAGATTCGGGATTTCCGCCTCATTGCGCGTATGGGAAACGCGGGCGATAAAAATTCGCTGAAGCGTCGCTATTCAGCGGCGAGTGATGCGCTCGTGCTCTTTTGTTCGAAACCGGTTCGCGCGCGACGGACACCGTCGAAGGAGAAGACGGCGAGACCAATCCAGACGAATCCGAACCCCATCGCGTGTGCGGAGGTGAAGGGCTCTAGAAAGACGAAGGTGGCGAGGGCGAGGGTCAGGGTGGGTGCGATGTATTGGAACATGCCGACGGCGACGAGCGGAAGCCGTCGGGTCGCGGCGTGAAAGAGCACGATAGGAATGGCGGTGACGACGCCAGAGAGGGCGAGATAGAGATGCTCACCAAGCGACGCCTGTGCGAAGGAAGAGTTCGGCTGCATGAGAAGGGCGCCGAGAGCGAAGAGCGTCACGGGCGCAAGTACCAGCATTTCACGAGTCAGCCCGGCCAGCGGTGGCTGTGGATGGAGTTTGTGGATCAGTCCGTAGCTCGCAAAGCTCATCGCGAGCACGAGTGAGATCCACGGCACCTCGCCGATTCGAAGGGCGAGCGTCGCAACTCCGATCGCAGCGATCGCGATGGCCAGGGCCTGTACGCGGTTGAGTCTTTCGCCGAGGACGATGAGTCCGAAGAGGATGCTCATCAATGGATTGATGTAGTAGCCAAGGCTCGAGGCGACGACCTGATCACTCTGGACGGCATAGACGAAGAGACACCAGTTGCCCGCGATCAGGAGAGCGGCGAGCAAGGTCCAGCCCCACTCCCGTCCGCCCTTCGTCCAGGTTTCGTCCGTGCGACGGGTCACGAGCGCAGCGATCCACAACACGATCAAGGTCCAGAGGATGCGCGGGATCAACGCTTCGGTCGCGGGGATATCGAGGATGCGCTTCCAATAGAGGGGAACCAGGCCCCAGCAGAGATAGCAACCTACGGCGAATCCGATCCCGCTGGCGGAAAGCGTCGAGGCGGGCGGGGTCTGATGCGACATGGCCGGGATCGTCGGGGATCGACCTTCGGCTGTAAAGGACCCGTCGACTAGGTGATGGCGCCGGCCGCCATCAAGTCGGCGATGTCCGCGGCATCGAGACCGAGCTCGTCTGCCAGAATTTCGAAACTTTCGCCGCCAAGGAGTGGTGCGGCAAAGCGCGGACCGTTGTTGTAGCCACTGACGCGGAATTGATGTCCGCTATAGGGGATGCGGCCGACTTCCGCATGATCGAGTTCGCGGTGGAAGCCGCGATGGCGAAGCTGGGGATCGGTCAAGAGGTCACGGCTTCGTTGGACATGGCCGGCCGGTACCCCTGCAGCCATGAGTTGGTTCATCACCTCTTGTGGCTTTCGATCTCGCGTCCATTCGGCGAGCTTCGCGTCGAGCAGATCATGCGCAGCGATCCGGCCCGCCGTCGAAGCGAGTTCTGGCGCTCGGCTCCATTCGGGATCGCCGAGCGTCTGGCGAAGAAGCTGCCATTGGCTGTCGGTTTCGACGGCGACCGCGCACCACTCGTCCTCCCCCATGCAGGGATAGATGCCCTGGGGCGCAGCGCTCGGTGAACGATTGCCGTTTCGTGTGATCGGTGTCGCGGCGGTTTGTCGCGCGA
>JAJDAM010000603.1 GCA_029261905.1 Deltaproteobacteria bacterium | reverse complement strand
GGACGCCGATCAGCACGTCACGCATTTCTCGAGATCGATGCTGCGAAGCTTGTTGACGGAGGCCGGTTTCGAGATCCAGACGCTTCGGACGTACTGCACCTTTTCACCGTTCGTCGCGGCGTTGTCCTGGCCGGCTGCGCGCCGACTCGATCTCATCGAGCGCCGGATCGACTGGCCGTTCGGCAATCTTCTCGTCGCCGTTGCAACCAGCCCTGCCGCACCGCGCTAGCGGGTGCTTCAGTGCGAATCGTCCTGCACGCCGTGGTGTGCATCGAGGCTGCCACCCAACGCCACCCGGGCGAGCGTTCGGACGCCTTCATCGCCATGCGTGTTCGCGATCTGCGCGAGTGCCGATTGCCCCTCGACGCCAGTCGCCTCGAGTCCGGCCACCGCAGACAACGCCGCTTCGCGCGAGCCGTTATCGACCACGGACTGAAGCGGCCCAACGGCGTCGGCGCCGAGTGTCGCCAGCGCAAGGGCCGCGGCAACCCGAACCGCAGGGTCCGAATCGGAAAGCGTTCGAAGCGCCTGGTCGATCGCATCCGCGCCCTCCAAGGCCACCAGACGAGTCACGGCCTGAGAGCGAACGGTCGGATCCCGATCTGCCATCGACAAGCGCATCAGTTCCGGTCGCGCCTGTTCTCCACGCGCGAAGCGCGCCGCCACAGCGCGGTATTGCGCGTCCTGTTCGAGCAGCACCTGCGTCACGCTCGGCGGCAATTCACCGGCCAGGCGTCCCAACGCGATGAATACCACCGGCGGCGACAGCGGGCGCGCTCGACTCAGGCTCTCGAGCGGTGAGCGAAGCGACTCGAGCCGATGCGTCTCGATCAGATCCAGTACCCGCGCGACGAGGGCCTGGCTCGCGTCCGGCCGCAGCAGGCTGCGAATCATCGCACCCACTTCATTGGGGCCCAGTTTCTCGTCCAGCGAAGACACCCGATCGAGTCGCAAGGCCGCAGCCAGTGACATCGGGATCTCTGCGCCCGCCATCAGCTGCACCAGGTAGGCGACACCGGTGGTGCCATCGCGATCGGCCGGCTCGAGCTTCAGGAAATGATCGAGCAGATCGACCGCCGCTCGCGTCGGTCGACGCAGAAACGCGTCACCTTCCGATTCCACCGCAAATACCCGGCTGCGGGAGCCGGGCTCCGGGAAGCGTTTGCTCCACAACGACGAACCGGGCAGCCCCGTCAACGCCACCAGAACCAGCTCTCCGTTGGCAAAACGCGGTTGCCGAGAAGGTGCCAGCTCTTCCCATGCGATCGTCATCACCGATCCGACCTTCGGCTCCCCCTCGAGCACTCGCTCGACCCGAAGCCGTGCCGAATAGCCGTGAACGTCGATCTGGCTGACACCGGACACCTCGCCCACGAGCACGGCCGGCGCCCGTTCGAGCGCGACCAGCAGCCCGGCGCCGCCACTCGCGCGCGGGCCCGGTGCCTGCGCGACGGCGACGTCCATGGGCGCCAAGCCGATCTGCGCGGCAACCAACACGCCCGTCAGCACGAGTCGCCGGGCGAGTTCACGCGCCGAGCTGCGACCTGATCCGCAAGCAGTCGCGCGAACCGTCAAGGCGCCTCGAAGTAGAGCGCATTGGTTGCGCCCAATGCCATCACGCCGGATTCACCGAGGTTGCCATCGATCAGATCCGCGAGCGTGGTGTTACTGGCCGACGACAGATTGTCCGGGTAGATCGGGAACATCGGCTTCGAGACGCCGTCGGTCCCCTTGACGATGACGACGAACCAGGTGTCTTCCGAAAGACCCGTGAATGGAACGACATGCGTGGTTTCGAGCCTGTCTGCACCCACGACCGCCGGAAACACGTCCACCGACGCCACGGTGAAATCTGCTGGCGCCAGATGAACCAAGGTCGGCGTCGCTCCGAAATCGTAGGGTGCTGCCGGATCGACCGGCGTGGTCAGCGCATTCGAATAGATTTCGATCCGGTCGTACTCCGCCCAGGCGGGCGCCTGAATCGTGATTTCGAGATCGACATCGCCGTTCGCACTGGTCATCGTCGTATCACCGCTGTCGGTCAGGTCGGCGATGTCACCCGAGCCGTCTTTTGCCAGCAATCGGGTGATGACGAAGATTCCCTGCCCGCCGACCGCCCTTCCCTCACCAATCGAATCTGCGACGTCCCCGCTCGACACGCTCAGCGGTGCATCGGTCGGCGACGCGGTCCACGTCCGCGCCCCCGCAGAGTTCAGGTTCGTGAACTTGTGGGTGTCGGTGTCTGCGATGAACGTGATCGGCTCGCCCCGGTTCAAGTGGTTCATCCAGATCCCGATCCGGGCATTCAAGAAGCTGCTCTGCGAACCGCGGTTGTCGCCGTTCCACAACTCCAGCGCATCGAAGCTCTGGTACAGGTTCGGGCCCTCCGGCAGTCGGCGGTTCGCGCGTTCGTCCGAGTCGAGACCGTCCTCGATATCACCCGACACCGACGTGTCGATCTGGAGCGGCCCGAAATGGCTGCCGATGTGATTGACCTGGATCACCGTGTTCGGCGTCGAGCGGGCCCCGGTCGTCGCCAGCGTGTAGATCTCGGGCGGCGTCGCGTTGAAGTTCCCGAACGAGGGAAAATCCTCACCCACCGGCGCGGCGAGCGCCCAGTCCGTCGAGCCACCGGACGGGACACTGGAATCGATCGTCAGCGGATACGCGTTGAAGTGACCGTAGTCGAATGACGTGATTTCCTCGCCGATCGTCGACGTGACGAAATCACCGAATCCCAGACTCGTGATCGTCGGGAGCAGGTCCGTGTGCACGTGGTGGTCGGTTGCGACGATGTTCTCGACGCCTTCACCGGCGAATTGGCGGGCTCGTTTGGCGTGCGTGACACGCGAGTCGGCTGAGTTGATACCGTGCACGTGAAAATCCGACGATACGAAACCGGTCGTATCGACGACCCGTGCGATCTGCGCCGCGATCGGCGTCGACACACCGGCTGTGATCGTGACCGCGGCCTCGAACGCCGAGTATTCGGTTCCCCGCGAGACGTAGGCGCGGTAGTCGCCCGGTTCGAGATCGAAGCTCGCGACTCCGTTGGCGTCGGTATACACGGCGCGCGTCAATCCGAAGGGCAACACGTCGCCGACATCATTGAGCCAGCCCAGATTGCTGCTGCCGAGCCCGGGAAAGCTCGGGCCTTCGACGACGACTTCAGGACTCGGATCGAAACCCACGATCGTCACCCGCGCCGGTACGGGGTCGTCGTTTTCGTCCGTGACCACGACGTCGACGTGCCCGGTCGCGGGTAGCGGATAGTCGACCACGGTGGTCTGGCCGACCATCACATTGGGGATCGCCTGCGGTGGCGTCGCAAAATCGGCGAAGTACGGCACGCCAGTCTTGCCGGCGATCAGACCCCAGAAGCCAGGAGGCATGCTCCCGGAGTAGTTGGGACACGCTCCCGAATCGGTCGTGAAGCTCTGCACGACGGA
>JAJDAM010000602.1 GCA_029261905.1 Deltaproteobacteria bacterium | reverse complement strand
ACGGCGTCACCCTGGTCGGTGCAGACGTGAGCGTCACGATCCAATCGCTCGGCGACAGCGGAACGGTGCTCACGACCTTCGGTTCCCAGACGCAGCCGGTGCTGCCCGAGATCACCGTGTTCACCGAGGACGACGGCTCGTTCAGCTTCCCGCTCGTGTTGCGCGGAGCGTTCGCGTTGACGGCCGACACGGGCGTACCACTCGCCCCGCTCGCGACCGAGCCGGCTGAAATGCAGACGGAGGTCTTCGACGACCTGAACGTCCGGCTCTTCGGGCAGGCCAAGGGTTCCGCACCGGCCGGTGACGAGCCGGTGACGGTGGACATCCGACTGCAGGACGTGGCGGGAATTTCGGTGCGAGTGGTCGAGAGTGACGGAACGACACCCGTCGAGGGGGCCAGGGTCCGTGTCGCCACGCGATCGAACCTCGACGACGACCCGATGCCGGCCTTTACCGACGCGAACGGTGAGGTCGCGTTCTTTCCGTTGATCGAAGGCATGTTCTCGGTCAGCGCGATCCCCGTCAGCGATCCACGACGCGGGAGTGCCAGCGGGGATGTTCCGGAAGATCCCGCCAACGGTCTCGAGGTCCCCGTCAGCGTCCAGCTCGGCGCGGTCACCACGTCATCGGGGCAGGTCGTCGAATCGGCGATCTTTGGCAGCGTCGGGGGCCAGGTTTTCAAGTCCGACGGGACACCGCTGGTGAACCCGGCCCAGGTGACCGTGAGCGCTCGGGGTGTGCAGGTCCTGGCGAGCACCGATATCGACGGCCGGTACCTCGCAGAGAACGTCCCGGGTGGCTTCTTCCAGGTCGAGGTATTCGAGCCCTTCACGGCACGGCGAGGTTCGGCGCAGGGAACGCTCACGACAGACGGTCAGCTTGCAGACGTAGACGTGACGCTGACCGGATTGGGCATCGTGGTCGGCGAGGTCTTCGACAGTAGCGGCGGCGAGATGCTCGCCGGGATCGATCTGATGTTGCTCCCAGCTGGCAACTTCAGCGACAAGCTGATTTCGCGCAGCGATCCCGACGGTTTCTTCAGCCTTCCAGGCGTGCCACTCGGACCGTATACGGTCATGGTGACCGATCCAGACAACGGCCTGATGGGCGACGCCAGCGACGTGATGGAGAACGACGGCGACGTCAACACGACGGACGTCTACCTAGAGGCGAGCGGCCGCATCACCGGCTTCGTCTATGCGGCCGGGGTCGATGTGAGTCAGGTCGGTCCCGGTTCCCCCGTGGCCGCTGGAGCCTCAGTGACGTTGTCGCGTTCGGGTTTCACGCAGACCGTCCAGACGGACGCATCGGGTCGCTTCGGTTCGAGCGAGTTCTTGCGCCTTGGCAGCTACAACGTAGTCGTCCGTTCTGTGGCCGGGGGCGATGGCGCGCGCACGACCGCGACGCTGTCGTTCGGCGGCGACGAGGCCGTCGTCGAAATCGCGCTGCGAGGAACCGGTGCGGTGGAAGGTGTCGTCCTCGACTCGGTCGGCGCCGACCCGGTGGCGGCCGCTTCGGTAACGCTTGCGAGCGAAAGCGAATTCGATCGGGCCGCCGTCACGCGGATCACCGATGCGATGGGTCGTTTCGACTTCCCGGGTGTGCCCGTCGGGCCGTTCGCGATCAGCGTGCGGACCAACCTGCAGGTACCACAGCTCGGTGGCGCCGTTGAGGGAGCTGTCGATTTCCACGACGAACTCGTGCTGTTCGAAGGCGATGACGCCATCTTGTTGCAACCGGCTGCGCGGGTGTTCGGTACTGCCTTGCGCGAAGATGGTACGACCCCGGCCGAGGGCGCCATCGTTCGCATCGCCGGGCAAGGGAGGCAACTCACGCGGCTCACCGGTGGGGCAGGAAGCTTCGACTTCGACGGCATCCCGCTGGGCGACTATTCGCTGTTCGCGTTGCACCCGAGCAGTGATGGCGTCGCTTCGGTCGCGGTGGAACTCGCCATCAACGGAGAACAGCTCGACGTCGGCACGTTGGTGCTCGACAGTTCTGCGCCAATCGTGATCGAGACAGATCCCGTCGCTGACGCGGCAGGTGTGAACCCCGCCGATGCAATCGAGATCCGCTTCAGTGAGCCGATCGACTTCGATTCGCTCGACGCTGACAGCTTTGCGGTACTCGCTGCCGGCGACCCGGTCGCGGGTAGCTTCTCCCCGGGCGCCGACGCTTCGATCGTTCGTTTCATTCCGGATCTGCCGCTTGCCGACCTGACCCCCATGACCCTCGAGTTGCGCGCTGACAAAATCGGCTTCGAAGGACAGGTGCTTGCGGCCGGTGTGCGCGATCCGGCAGGCAACAGCCTCGCAGACGACTACAGCTTCGGCTTCACGACTGGCGACAGCCGTCCGCCCACGCTGGCGCGCCTGAGTCCGCCCGATGAAGCGATCGAAATCGAGTTGTCGAACGTAGTGCGCATCGAGTTCGATGAACCGATCGCGGCGACATCGATTCGGGACTTCACGCTGTTCGATGGCGCAAACCCCGTCGCCGGCACACTGAACTCAGCCCCGATCCTGGGCGGCCGTGTCATCGTGTTTACGCCCGCTGCACCGCTGCTGCCGAACCGCAGCTACCAGGCGACACTCACGGGTCCGGTTCGTGACCGCGTCGGAAACGCGTCGATCGATTCCGAGATCGTGTGGTCGTTCGCGACGATCGACACGTTGGCTCCGGCCCTCGATTCTCTGAGTGCGGCGGCGGGCAGCCTCTTCCGTGCGGGCAACGTCGTCACGCTGACTGCACAACTCGCGCCCGGAGTCGTCGACGTCGCGTCGGTCGACTATTACCTCGACGGGAACCTGATCGCGACCCGCACCAGCGCGCCGTTCTCGCTTGCACTCGAGTTGTTGCCCTCGCTCGGCGGCGCGACGACCGTCGCTGCGA
The DNA here is from genome assembly GCA_029261905.1 of Deltaproteobacteria bacterium. GTDB lineage: Bacteria > Myxococcota_A > UBA9160 > UBA9160 > SMWR01 > JAJDAM01. The sequence continues at coordinate 1,246 of JAJDAM010000602.1, read as the reverse complement.
GTGCTCGCGATTTCGCCGGCAACCGCGGTTCGCGCGTCGAACTGCCGATTGTAATCAGCAACAACGAACCGCCCCAGGCGCTGATCACGTCTCCCGCCGCGGGCAGCGTGTCGCAGGGCGCGACCGTCACCGTCGTGGTCGACGCCAACGATGACGTCGGGGTCGCATCGGTCGGCTTCAGCGCAAACGGCGGCTCGGCCGGCAGCGGCAGCCAGCCCTTCCCGGCGCAGACGAGCGTTCGAGCGAACTTCAGCTTCGACGTGCCGCCCAACACGCCTGCCGGTACGAACATCGTGATCGAGGCAGGTGCGACCGACACGCTCGGTCTCGCCTCTGTCGCTGCGACCGTGACGCTCATCGTCGAGGATGACAGCGCGCCTGCGGTCGCATTCGGAAGTCCGGCGGACGGAACCGAGGTGGAGCCCGGCGACCTCGTATCGGTGTTCGTACGCGGCGACGACGCCAGCGGGATCGCGCAGCTCTCACTCGACGCAACGGGTGCACTGAGTTTCAGCGAGACGCGCGATTTCGCGGCGAGCCCCTCGCCTGCAGCCGGGAGTTTCGAGCTGCCGGTTCCCGCTGCAGCCGTGAGCGGCGAACCGATCGTCCTGGTCGCTCGTGCCCGCGACGGCACAGGACTCGAGTCGCAGCAGAGTATTACTCTGTACGTGCGAGACGCCGAGCCGCCGCTGGTATCGGCCGCAACCGTCACGGGCTCGAACGAAGTCGATCCCGGCGGTGAGGCGCGCGTCCGCGTCTCGGCCAGTGATGCCGGCGGCGTCGTCTCACTCGAACTCGAGGTGGCCGGTGCAACCATCCAAACTCTCCAGCTGAGTCCGCGCGCGGACGTCGTCCAGGTCTTCCCGTTCGATGTGCCCGCTGATCTGGCCGTCGGTGAAGAGATCCTGGTACGCGCGTTCGCGACGGACCAGGGTGGCAACCGCGGCGCGGCGACGCCGCTGATTCTGACTGGCGTAGATCGTACGCCGCCGAGTGTCGCTATTTCGTCGCCCACTTCGGGTGATGCCGTCGACGCGGGTACGGACCTCGTCGCGGCGATCGATGCCAGTGACGCAGTGGGCGTCGTTTCCATCCATTGCACGGTGAGCGGTGCGGTCGAGGGAACGGACGTGCAGCCGGTCGAGCCGGTGGCCACCACAGCGACCCGCAGCTGCAGCTTTGCGGTGCCGGCAGACGTCGAGACCGGCGCCGCGATCTCGTTGAGTGCCACCGCGCTCGACGCGGC
>JAJDAM010000601.1 GCA_029261905.1 Deltaproteobacteria bacterium | reverse complement strand
TGCTGCAATCGGAATCCGCCCGCGAGATGCGAGATCTCGTCGATCGGGCACTCATCGGAGAATTCAAGACGGCGCTCGCGCAGATGCGCGACGCGGGCGAGCTGTTCGAATGGGTGGACCCCGCGACGCTCGCGCGCAACCTCACGGTTCAGCTCGAGTTCACTTCGATGCGATGGGCAGGCGGCGAACTGCACTCCAAGCAGCTCCCGGACGCAGCGATCTACGGCGTCGGCCTGATGCTGCTCGGCGCGGCGACTGGGGCCAGCCATCGAGAGCTTGCGGCACGCGTCGAGCGCGCGCAGGATCAGCTTTTGAAGAACCCACGAAACGCGGCGAGCCCACGGGACCCGGCGAGCCCACGAAAAACAAAAGACGTTGCGGAGGTTGTGGATGCCCAAGCTTGAACACCCGCTGACTCGCGGAATCTACGAGTCGCGGGACGACGGCCTCGTCGAGGTGACCGAAGACGGCAAGAAAGGCGTCTTCGATTTGAAGGGTCGCTGGCACTCGGGCGAACTGCGCTACGCCGACCCGCACATGATCCTCTGGGTCGGCGGCCCCGCGGCGACTGGTGGAATGCTCTCGAGCGGCTCGTCGATGAGAGCCGGCCCGCCCCGCGCAAACGTTCCGCCGAAATTGAAGAAGACATCGCGCCGCCACGGCGACGCGAACACAAAGGAAAGGAGCTCCGACATGGATCTGGGACTGGACGGCAAGAAGGCAGTAGTCACCGCAGCGACCCGAGGCATCGGGCTGGCGATCGCGCAGGAACTCGCCGACGCGGGAGTCGATGTAGCGATCTGCGCGCGAAGCGAAGGCGGCCTGGAGAGCGCGAAGAAGGATCTCGAGGCGCGCGGCGTCAATGTGTTCACGAAATCGGTCGACGTCGGAAATGGAGACGCCATCCGCGGTTTCGTGACCGAGGCGGGCGCGGCGCTCGGCGGGCTCGACATCCTGGTCTGCAACGCGAGCGGCGGCTCGGCGATGGGTGACGACGGCTGGCAGGGCAACTTCGACGTCGACCTGATGGGCTCCGCCCGAGCGGTCGAGGCCGCGACGCCTCTGCTTTCGGAAAGCGAAGCTGGAGCGATCGTGTTCATCGGCAGCACTGCGGCGCTCGAATTTCTCGGCGTCCCTCAGCCGTACAACGCGATCAAGGCCGCACTGATCGCGCACTCGGCGGATCTGTCGCAGGCGCTCGCATCGCGCGGTATCCGCGTGAACACCGTGTCTCCGGGCCCCATCTTCTTCGAGGGCGGAAACTGGGAGATGATCAAGAACGCGATGCCGGCCATTTACGATCGTGCGCTCGGCCAGTGCGCAATCGGACGGATGGGAACACCAGAAGAGGTTGCCAGGGCAGTGACGTTCCTCGCCAGTCCTGCGGCGAGCCTGATCACAGGTGCCAACCTGGTTGCCGACGGTGGCTTCACCAAGCGCGTCGCCTACTAGAGAAGCGGTCTTTCGAGTCAGGCCCAGCCAAGCGAGCCGAGCCAAGCCAAGAAGGACGAGGAGAAACGAATGTCGACTGCCGAACGCTCACCCGATCTCCCCCGCTCGAGCGGGATCAGCTACCAGGAACTGCTCGACACCGACACGCACCCGGTTCCGGAGATCCTGCGCGAAGAGTCACCGGTCGATCTGCCGCCGACATTCGTCCCGCTCGAGCGCTACGTGACCCAGGAAGCCCACGATCTCGAGATGGAAAAACTGTGGAGTCGCGTCTGGCAGTTCGCCTGCCGGGAAGAGGACATCCCGGAGGTCGGCGACCATGTGGTCTACGATATCGGCGATTTCACGATCCTGATCGCGCGCGACGAGAAGGGAGAGATCAACGCGTTTCACAATGTGTGCCGGCATCGCGGTCGCCAGTTGCGGGAGCACGGCGGCCGGGTATCCGAGTTCCGCTGCCCCTTCCATCGCTGGACGTGGAACCTGGATGGAACGCTCGCGGAGATCCCGTGCCGTTGGGATTTCCCGCATGTCGATCGCGAGGCGAACAACCTGCCCAAGGTCCAACTCGGCACCTGGGGTGGATTCGTGTTCATCAACATGGATGCGGATTGCGAGCCGCTCGAGGATTTCCTCGGCGATCTGACGCGCCATTTCGAGAAGTGGCCGCTCGAGGACAAGTACAAGGCCGCACACGTCGCGAAGGTCATGGGCTGCAACTGGAAGGCCGCCCAGGAAGCTTTCATGGAGGCCTATCACGTCGTCGCGACCCACCCGCAGCTGATGGCTTCGATCGGTGACGCGAACTCACAATACGATGTCTGGGAGAACTTCAGCCGAGCGATCACGCCCAACGGAACGCCCAGCCCTCACTTGAACTGGGAACCGACCCAGCAGGAACAACTCGACAACCTGACCGGTCGAAACGTCGATGGACCGCCGCTGTTGCAATTGCCCGAGGGCATGGGTGCGCGCGAACTGATGGCACAGGCCGCCCGCATGCAGATGCAAGCCATCGTGCCGGGCGTGAACGAGGTCTCCGACGCCGAGCTGAACGACTCGTTCTACTACTCCGTATTTCCGAACTTCCACCCGTGGGCGGCGTACAACCGGATCGTCTACCGCTTCCGCCCGCTCGGCAACGATCCGAACAAGAGCATCATGGAATGCCTCTTCCTTCAGCCCTTCCGCGGCAAACGCCCGAAGCCCGCCGAAATCACCTGGCTGACCGAAGAAGACGATTGGACGGTGGCCACCGAACTCGGGTTCCTGGCGCGCGTGTTCAACCAGGACACCTTCAACCTGCCGAAGGTCCAGAAAGGCCTGCGGGCTCGACATGCAGCCGGCGGCGGCACCATTCCGCTGGCGAACTACGAAGAGGCCAAGATCCGTCACTTCTATCACCTCTACGAGAAGTGGCTGGACCTGTAGAGCCGACTCGAGGCGGCGATCCAGTATGCTCTTTCCATGACGGCATCCGGCCCGACCGCGGGGCGCTGGCTCTTCGGCCCCGTCTCAGATCTGCTGCTCGGATGCGGCGGCTTGTATGCGATCGTATTGCTGGGGTTCGCGATCGGTGGTGCGGAGCTTCGGGCCGAGCAAGCCATCTGGCTCGGCCCGCTGCTGGTGCTGTTGCTCGGCGCACCGCACTACGGAGCGACCCTGCTGCGTGTATACGAGCAACGAGCCAGTCGGCGCGCCTATGCGGTCTTTTCGATCTACGCGACGCTGCTCATCGCAGCGCTGTTCCTCGGAAGTCTCTGGAGTGGGGTGATCGCCAGCGCGCTGGTCACCATCTATCTGACGTGGAGCCCCTGGCACTACACCGGTCAGAACTACGGCCTCGCGATCATGTTCGCTCGGCGCCGCGGCATATCGATCAGCCCGTTGGCGAAGCGACTGCTGTACAGCTCGTTCATGCTTTCCTACGTGCTGACCTTCCTGGTATTCCACGGAGCCACCGGCGGCGCACCCTCGCCCGAATTCGCGTCCGGACCCCGAAGCCTTTTCTGGTCGATGGGGATCCCGGCGACGGTGGTTCAGGTCCTCTTTCCGCTGGCCTTGCTGGCCTACGTCGGAGCGCTCGTTGGCGCAGCGGTTCTATTGTCGCGCGGCGCTTCGCTACGGGACCTGATCCCGACGGCAGCGGTGACAGCCGCGCAAGCGCTTTGGTTTTCGATTCCGGTCGCCATCCAGCATTGGCGGTTGTCTGGCGGGATCGAGCCGCTGCATTGGGAACTTCGCGACTACTACTTCTTCTGGATCGCTCTCGGACACTCCACCCAATACCTCTGGATCACGACCTACTATGCACGTGGTTCGGGCGACTGGGCGGGTTTCGGCAACTACCTCTCGAAGATCCTCGTGGTCGGTACCGCGTTGTGGACGCTTCCCGTCATTTTGCTGGACCCGGGGCAGATCGGACTGCTACCGAACAGCGGCTCCTTGGCGCTGTTGGTCGCCTCCTCGGTCAACATCCACCACTTCGTTCTCGATGGCGCGATCTGGAAGCTGCGCGACAGCCGCATCGCGTCGATCCTGATTCGACGTGATTCCGAAAAGGACGCGGCTGTCGGCCAGCACGACCGGGCACGACCGTGGCAACGGCGCATTGTTTGGGCGATCGCGACCGTCGGTTGTGTTCTTGCGTTTTTCAAGTACGCACACCAGGACCTGCTCTTTCCGCGCGCCATTTCGAACAACGACTTCGCTTCGGCTCGATCCGTGATGGAACGCCTGAACTGGGTGAGCCAGATCAGTGACCCGGCACGCGCCAGTGTCGATGCAGCGGAGGCCCAGTACCAGCGCGTCGTGCGCGAGCGCAGCCAGCGGCGCGATCGACGCGGGAGTGCCGCCGGTTCTGCGGAATCTCGCGGTACCGATTGATTCGGGTTCCCGCCGCCGGCCAATACGCCTCGATCGCACTACCGTAGCCGCATGCCCAACCTGCTCGCTCCGCCCCTTCCCGACGGTTGCCCCTGGAGCGGATTCATGCCGCCCAACATCGATTGGTGCGAGCAGGAGCTCTGTGCGTGGGTCACCAATCCGGCCAACACCTGGTCGAACTTCGCGTACTTCGCCTTCGCGATCGGCATGATCTCCATTGCCCGGCGACACGGCTCACCCGAGCTGCGGCTGTTCGCGCCGGCGGCCCTTCTGACGGGCGTGTTTTCTCTGCTCTATCACGCTTCGTACACGTTCCTGTTTCAATTCTTCGATTTCGTGGGGATGTTCGTGTTCTGCTTCGTGCCGATCACCCTCAATGCGATTCGACTCGATCAGATATCGGCGACGCGACGGTTGCGGTTCTACAGCATCGGTGTGGTCGCGATGAGCGCGCTGGTACCGCTCGGCTACTTCGCCAGTTTGCCTATTCAGGCCCTGGTGCTCGTGTTGATCATCGTGATCATCGGCCAGGAAGCTGCGATCCACCGTCGCGGTGCGACTTCACCCGACTACCACTGGTACCTCATCGCGCTGGCATTGATCACCGGCGCCGCGATCTGCTCGGCGCTCGATCTCAGCCGAACGTTCTGCGACCCGAACAACCACTGGATCCAGGGCCACGCCGCGTGGCACATCCTCTCGGCCGCGGCGTTGTTCGCGCTGTTCCAGTTCTATCGCGGAGTGTTCAGCGAGCCGCTGGATTCTTAGAGCGCGGACGGGTCGCCAGCGCGGACGGCCGGCACTCGCTAGCGCAGGTCGGGGTGATACTGGGATTCGAGGTCGGCTCGGATCGAAGCCGGGATCTCGATCGCTCGCCGCGCTCCAATATCGAACGCCAGGTTGACCGACGACGAAACGCACAACAGGCGTGCCTGGTCTAGATCGAAAACCCAATGGTGTCGAAGCGAAACCTTGCGTGCGATGTGGACTTCCGCGCTGAAGCTCTGGACGCGAGTACCGACGCGCGGGCTCTCGAATTGGCTGAGTCGGCTTTCCATCGTCGCCCAGCCGAACTTCACGCCGTCTGCAGTCTCGTGCAGCGCGACGTGCTTGCGGCTGCCGATCGGCTCTCCGCCCCAGACGAGTTCCTGGAATCGCGAGCCGACGAAGAAGCCATCGCTATCGCATTCGTCTTGCCGGACGATTCGCGGTTGGCGGCTGGCGAGCCCGCGCTCGACGGCGGTGGCGAGCGCCAGATCACCCGGGATGTGATCGAGATCCACCGTACGCGGACGCGCATGGTCGGGCCACGCAACCACCGATGCCTGTGCGCTTTCGGCGAGACCCGTCGGAAACGGCTGCAACTGGCGTGTGGTGCAATCCTGAAGCCGGACGCCATGGACGAAGGTGGCGGCAACTTCTTCGTTGTCGAGATTGACCAACTCGTGATGAATCCGGAGTTCGGTTTCCTGAGCCGACAAGACGCCGGACAACACACCCAGCCTCGAACCCTCGAGCTGCTCCCGGTAGTGGCGAGTGAAGGTATCGGGGACGCACAGCGCGACGCCTCGCTCGCGACAGGCCTCCGCGGTCAGGCCGTATTCGGCAGCGAGTGCGTGAGTCGCGCGCATGGCTTTCGTGCCGTAGAACCGGACATTCATGTGGCCGAGATGGTCGATCTCTTCGGGGCTCACGGTGCATTCGTACAGGCGTCGCAATTCGGTCACTCGAGCTCCAGAGGTGTCGAAAGGGTGTCGATCGGTCGATCGGGGGGCGATAAGGGTATCGATGAAGGGCGCGCTTCCGTGTCGGATATTCAAGAAGCGGATGGGAGATCTGCTTCACACACGGCTTCGATGCGATGGGATCACGATGCCGGCGGGAGCTGTGGTATAGCGGATCCATCCCGAAATGGGCGGGTTGTCGAATCGGGCGCCTCTCCTACCTTTCGGCGGATGAACTCCGTTCGCGACACGTTCCGCGCATCCGACGGTGCCAACATCACGATCTATCGAGCGAATCCGCACGGAGCCGCGGCATGCCCCGGGCTGATCGTGTTCCCGTCGATTTTCGGCATCACGGCCGAGTTGGTCACGCATGCGGACGAAATCGCGGCCGCCGGTTCCGTCGTGGTCGTATTCGATCCGTTCTCCCGCGGTGAAGACCCGGGACCCCTCGGCGAAGGCGAGCGCGAGCGCGCCATCGCCCGAATGGGTGGCGTCGACTTCGGTCGGCTGAATCGGGATTTCCGCGAGTTGCTGGCAGACCTGAAGTCGGACCCGGCCTGTAACGGCAAAGTGGCCGGACTGGGGATTTGCCTCGGTGCGCCCTTCGTGTTCAACGCCGCCGCGGACGGCGAGTTGGCCGCGGCCGCCAGCTGGCATGGCAGCCGCATGGGCGGATTGATGGGTCGCGCATCCGAGATCCAATGTCCGATGCTGATCGAATTCGGAGACGCCGACCCGGTGGCACCGATCGAAGAGGTCATGGCGATCCGCGATGCATTTGCCGACGCCGATCACGTGCAGGTCCGCATCTACCCCGGCGCCGGACACGGCTTCTCCCATACCGGCTGGGACGACTACGACCCGGCCACGATGGCGGTCGCGCGCCCCGCGCTCGAAGACCTGCTTGCCGGGCTCGCGGACGACTGAACGCGACATTGCGGGCTATGGCCGATCGTTGATTGCAGCGGCAGGCCTCAGTTTTTCGCCGTCAAATCGGAATCGGTCCCGATCGCCCCTGCAGAATCCAGCGGATCATCGGGAGATGCTGACGACCGATGAAGACTTCTTCGTCCACGACGAACGTGGGCACTTGAAACAGTCCCGCCTCCCGCAACTCCTCGGCCAATACGGCAGCCACCGACGGCCCGTCGGCCGCGCACCATTTGCGAAAAGAGGCGCCGTCTGCATTCATCGAATTCAACAGCGTTTCGATGGGTTCGACGCTGCCGGGTTCCAGCTGCTCGGACCAATACGATCGAAACAGCTCTTGCAGATAGGGCTGCAATCGGTCGCGAAATCGCTCACGCATCCACAGCCAACCCAGATTCGCGGCGTCGGCATTGGCGCTTCGATAGTACTCGCGGATCACGAGGCCCTGCTGCCGCGAGTAGACGTCGATCTCGCGTGCGATCGCGTGGGCCCTGTGGCGACGATGAACAATGCCGCGGTCGTCGTTCGGTCCGACGGCCGTCGGCGGATTCAGCGTGGGTGTCGTGAGAGGCAGCCAGTCGATCTCGATCGCCATCGACGCAGCGAACTCGATGGCAGGATGCAGCGCCAGGTACGAAAGCGGATGTCGCAGGTCGAGCAGGACTCTGAGCGGTGCGCGATCGATTGCGGACCGTGTGCTCACGAACCGAACGCCCGGTTCGCGACATCGGGCGCCGCGCCCTGCGAGCCGCCCAGCAGCCATTCGATGCGTGGCAGGTGTTCGCGGCCGAACCACATCTCGTCGGCGACGAGGTAGGTGGGTACACCGAACACACCGGCGGCGAACGCCGCTTCGTTGAGTTCGTCATGCGCGGCCCGCCCGGCCCCGGCTGCGAATTCGCGAAAGCGACCGCCCTTTGCGAGTTCGGGATCGATGGATTCCATCAGCGCCTCGAGCACGGCGACGTCTTCGATGTCCAGATCGCGCTTCCAGAAACGCGCATAAGCCTCGTCGACGAAACGGTCGAACAGCTCGCTGCGCTGCTGTTTGACCCACAACATCGCGATCCCCGCGAGGCTCGAATCCCAGATTTTCTCGGTCCCCCGCAGCGTCTTGTCTCGCAAACTCGCATAGCGTCGCGCGTCCCGATAGGCGTACCGGACGCCGGTCCACTGCTGCGGCGTGCGCTGGCTGCTGGCGACCTTGCCCTGTTGATCGAGCCGAGCCGATCCCAGATAACTCGGGATATCGAGAGTGAACGGCCGCCAATCGATCGCGATCCCCAACGCCGCTGCCATCGCGCGGGTCGGCTCGATCGCGATGAACGCATACGGGCTCTTCAGATCGATGTACACCGCGAGCGGCACATCGCCTCGAAGTTCAGAGAACACGCCCATGCCAACCGCCTCCCGGGCGAAGTGTACGCTGCCAACTCTTCGAGACCGAACCCGAGCGGCGCGAACTTCTGATCGGGCCTTCTAGCGGCGTGCTGGCGGCCTGCTGGCGGCCTGCTGGCGCCCCGACGCTAGAGGAACACCGAGCTGTCGAACAGAAATTCGATGTCGACGACCTCGAAGCCCGAGACCAATACGTTCGCGAGGAGATCCTCCTCGCCCTCGGCCGGCGCCGAGAACCGGATCGAATCAGCGGCTTGCGTCGTTCCGGATGCGGCGTGCGGAACGAGGACTTCGAACGATGTCCACAGGTGGACGGCAGCATCGAGCGATGCCGTCGCCCCGTCGTGGCCGCTCGAGAACGCCGAATCAGCGCTCGTGATCACGAATCGGTCGCCATCGACGAGGGCCGCGCGGGCACTCGAAACCGAAAATACCGGCAGAACGCCGACCAAAACGGTGGCGATGACTGAAGCAGTGATACTCGACGATTTGCGCACCGAAGATCCCCTTCTCGAGTTGCTCTCGAGGTGGATCCCCTTCCCTGGTAGCGCGCAAAGCCTCCCCTTCCCGGTAGGAAGCCCGTCTGGTGTTCTGATGTTCTGGTCTAGCGAGGTGATCTTACCACGAGGCCCACACGGCATTTCAAGAAAAATCGGGTTGTGTCAAAGAAAAGTCGGCTGCATCGGGGTTTTTCTCGATCGATCCCCGGGGGCCCGCGATTCCGCTCGCGGTACAGCCGTCTCGACCGCGTGGCGGATCAGTCGTCGCTCGCGCCCGACGGCCGCGTAAACGTTGCGAAAGCCATGCTCGGCCGTCGCGATGAGTCGCGCATCGCGAACTGCAGGGTGTCGAACGTCCAGCCCTGAGCGGTCCATTCGTTCAGCACGGCTTCGATCTCTTCGTCTGTGACGTTGGCGATTTCTACGACTTTGTACTCGACGGCCATGGCGTTCAGCACTCTCTCGGGGAGTTCTCAGGGTCGTTGCTTCAGGATTGGAGCCGACTCGCGACTTCGACGGCTGCGTAGCTGAGGATCCAGTCGGCGCCAGCGCGCTTGATCGAAATCAGCGCTTCGTCCATCGCCCGGTCGCCGTCGATCCAGCCGCGCTCGGCTGCGGCGTGAATCATCGCGTACTCGCCGCTCACGTGATACGCGGCGAGCGGCACGTCGAACTCGCGCTTCGCATCGGCCAGCACGTCGAGATACGAAAGAGCGGGCTTCACCATCAAGACGTCTGCGCCCTCCTCCAGATCGAGTCGCATTTCGCGCAGCGCTTCGCGCCGATTCGGTGGATCCATCTGGTAGCTGCGTCGATCTCCGAACTGCGGGGTGCTTTCCGCGGCCTCGCGGAACGGTCCATAAAAGGCGCTGGCAAACTTCGCCGCGTAGGCGAGGATCGCGACGTCGTCGAATCCGTGCTGATCGAGCGATGCGCGGATCGCCGCCACGCGGCCGTCCATCATGTCGGATGGCGCGACGATATCTGCACCGGCGCGCGCATGGGATAGTGCGGTCGCAGCCAGCCGTTCGACCGACGGGTCGTTGCGCACGTCGTCTGCCTCGACGATCCCGCAGTGACCGTGATCGGTGTACTCGCACAGACAAACGTCCGTCATCACGCAGAGGTCGGGTTCTGCGGACTTGATGCCTTCGACGGCACGCTGGACGATGCCATCGACGGCATCGGCACCGGAACCTCGAGCGTCCTTTTCGCTGGGGATCCCGAACAGGATCACGCCGGGCACACCGGCGTCGCGCACGCGCTTCGCTTCGCTCACCAACGTGTCGACCGAATGGCGGAACACACCGGGCATCGACGAGATCGGCTCGCGGATGCCGCGGCCCTCGACCACAAACAACGGCAGGATCAAATCGTCCCGTGACAGTCGCGTCTCGCGAACCATTCGACGAAGTGTCTCGGTTCGTCGAAGCCTTCGCATGCGCGTGACCGGATAGCTCATGGCAACTGGCTCATTGACAATGATTCTCTCATGGAACGCATGAAAATCATGAAGGTTCTCCTGCATCAGACCGGGCACTCTCGGCCTCGACCAACGCCGACACCAGGTCCTGCATAGTCGCACGATTCGGAACGACGCGAGGATCGAAGCCTACACCACGCAACGCGTCTGCGGTGACCGGTCCGATCGCCGCGATGCAGCAATCGCGCGCGGCGCGCTTCGAGTCTTCATCGAGCAGTGCGGTGAAGTTCGTCACGGTCGATGGACTCGTAAACGTCAGCGCATCGAAATCCCCGCGAATCAAACGGTTCCGCAGCGACTGCTCATCGACCTCCGGCGCCACGGTTCGATAGACCGTCACGGCATCCACGACGGCGCCGTCCGCGCACAAGCCATCGCGAAGCTCGGGCCGCGCTGCTTCGGCCTGTGGCAGCAAGAAACGTCGACCCGCTGCTCCCCACGCCGACCGCACGGCATCCGCCAGCCCGTTGGCATCGAAGCGGGTGGACGGGGTGACTGCCACCGCGAGTCCGAGCTGACGGGCGACGGCGGCGGTCTGCGGGCCGACACACGCGACCGGCGGTGCCGTCTCGACCAACGGAACGTCGAGCTTCGCGGCCCGCGCGACCAGAAACCGGACCGCATTCACGCTGGTGAACAACAGCGCGTCATACTCACGCAGCTCACCCAGGGCCGTATCGACGGCACTCTCGTCGTCGGCAGCGACGGTCTCGATCATCGGGATCACGACCGACTCGGCACCCGCTTCGTTCAGCGCTCGAACGATCCCGGCGGCCTGGTCGGCGGCCCGCGTCACCAGGACCCTGCGACCGAACAGCGGACGCTTGTCGTACCAAGCCAACTGTTGGCGCAAACGCACGACGTCACCAATCACCACGACGGCCGGTGCGCCGAGGCCGGTGTCGGCAACCGCCTGGACCAGTCCACCGAGCGGCGCCTCGACGACCCGCTGGGTTGGCAACGTACCATTCATGATGGCCGCCGAGGGGGTTTCGGGACCGCGTCCCCCCTGCTTCAGCCGTTCGACCAGCGACTCGAGATTGCGCATTCCCATCAGGATCACCAGCGTGTCGGCTGCGCCGGCAAGATCGCCCCAGCGGGTTCCCTCCGACACAGGTGTGGGATCCTTGTGTCCGGTGACGACTGCAAACGACGCGGAGTGACGCCGATCGGTGATCGGGATTCCAGCGTAGGCCAACGCGCCGATCACCGAAGAGACACCCGGAATCACCTCGAACGGCACACCCGCTTCGGCGCAAGCGGTTGCCTCCTCGCCGCCTCGCCCGAATACGAACGGGTCGCCACCCTTGAGCCGCACGACGGTCTTGCCCGCACGAGCCCGACTCACCAACAGATCGTTGATGTCACTCTGCGAACGCGTAGGCAGATCGTGCCCGCGCTTGCCGACGTTCAGGCGCTCGGCGGCTTCGGGCGCGAGATCGAGCAACGAAACTGCCGCCAATGCGTCATACACGACGACGTCGGCCTCGCTCAATGCGGCGGCACCTCGAACCGTGATCAGATCCGGGTCGCCTGGGCCGGCTCCGACCAAGATGACTTTTCCCACCGCGCAATCATCGGAATCGCCAGCTGCATTGGCTTCCGTGCCGGCCCTCGGATCGGCCGGCCCGCTCACGCCTCGGCCTCACTCCGACCCTGTTGGAGTTGTTCGAGTAGTTCGGCGCCACCCGCGGCCAGCACACTCTCGGCGAGACGCGTACCGGCATTCGCCGCGCTCTTGACCACGCCCGGTCGACCCGGGCTCGCGTCGATTTCGAGCTGCTCGCGTAGGACCTTCGAGCCGTCGGCAGAGGCCAGCAGCGCTCGTACCCGCAGAATCCGGGTGTCGGACAGCTCGGCGAAGCACGCCAGCGGAACCGTGCAGTCACCGCCGAGGCGAAGCAGAAAACCGCGCTCTGCGTTGACACAGATCGCCGTATCGACATCGTCGAGCTTCGCGATTTCGATCGCGACCGGATCGTTGCTGCGAGCCTCCAGTGCCAGTGCCCCCTGCGCGACGGCCGGCAGCATCGTGTCGGGCGAGATCCGTTCGTCGATCCGTGCTCCGAGCCCCAGCCGATCCAATCCCGCACACGCCAGCACGACGGCTGCGAGGTTCTCCGATTCGAGCTTCTGCAAGCGAGTCGGAACGTTCCCTCGCAGCGCAACGATCTCGAGATCCGGCCGAGTGCTGCTGAGCTGCGCGGCTCGGCGCGCACTGCCGGTTCCGACCCGTGCGCCCGCGGCAAGCTTGGCGACCGATGCCCCACGCTGGCGCCCGACCAAAGCATCCCGCGAATCCGCCCGCTGCGGGAACGCCACCAACTCGAGCCCATCGGCCATCAGCGCCGGGAGATCCTTGGCGCTGTGCACCGCGACATCCGCGCGCCCGTCGAGCAGGGCTTCTTCGATCTCTTTGACGAACAGGCCCTTGCCGCCGATTTTCGCGAGCGAGACGTTCTGGATCCGGTCGCCCGTGGTCTTGACCACGACGAGTTCGGTCGCTGCACCCAGTTCCGTTTCGATCCGGCCAGCCACATAGCGGGCCTGCCAGAGTGCGAGATCGCTTCCGCGCGTTGCGATCCGGATCGTGGTCACTCGCCGTCTCGGGAATTGGAGTCGTCATCCAGGTCGAATAGCGCGCGAACGGCCTCCAGGTAGGCCATTCCCTCTTCGCGCTCGGCTTCGTCCCGCAATCGGGTCGTCGGTACGTGAAGGATCTTGTTGACGATCGACTTGGTGAGCGCCTCGACCCGAGACAGGGTCTCGTCGTCGAGTTCGAGCCGCGCCAGGGAACGTTCGAACTCGCTGCTCCGAATGTTCTCGAAGCGCTCGCGCAGATGACGAATCGTCGGAACGGCACGCAACGTGGCAAACCACCCCTCGAAGCGTTGCTGCTCCTCGCTGACGATCGCTTCGGCTCGCTCTCCCTCGCGCTGGCGCTGCTCGGCATTTTCGCTGGCGACCGAAGACAGATCGTCGAGGTCGTAGCGGAACACGTTGTCGAGGCGATCGATCTCTGGATCCGCGTTGCGCGGCACACCGATGTCGATCACGAACAGCGGGCGGTGGCTGCGACCGCGCAACGCTTCGGATACCCGCGCCACGGTCAAGATCGGGGCGTTGCCTCCGATCGATGTCAGCACCACATCGGCCTGTGCCAGTAGGGTGTCGAGTTCGTCGAGTCCGTGCGCGCTGGCACCGTATCGGGCAGCCAACTGAGCAGCGTGGGACTCGGTCCGATTGGCCACGGCGATCGACTCGAGCCCCTCGCGACGCAGCGAGTCGAGTGCCAGTTCGATCATCTCGCCAGCCCCGATCAGCAGCGCTCGCTTCTCGGAGAAGTCTTCGAAGATCTGCTTGGCGAGATCCACGGCTACGCGAGCGACCGAGACCGGCCGTTCGGCCACTCGCGTCTCGGTTCGCACCCGCTTGGCGGTCAGGAACGCATGCTGGAAGAGCCGACCGAGGATGGGCCCCGTCGCGCCAGATTCGACCGCCGTGCGATAGGCGTCCTTGGTCTGGCCGAGGATCTGAGGTTCGCCGATCACCATCGAATCGAGCGCGGATGCGACCCGAAGCACATGGCGCATCGCCTTCCCATCGAGTTGTTCGTAGGTCAGCTCTTCGAGACTGCGGTCATCAGCAAAACCGTCGCCGGCGAGTTCGTTTCGAAAAAACGAGCGCAAGCGCAAACGTGCGCCGTCGAGCGAACGGGTGACGCACACGACCTCCACGCGATTGCAGGTCGAGAACAACACCGCCTCGTCGATTTCGTCACAGGCCACCAGCTTTTGCAGCAGCGGGCCCGCGTCATCGACGGCGAGTTGTTCGCGTACGCCAACCGGCGCGCTCTCGTGGTTCATTCCGAGCAGAATGATCTTCAAACGATCAACTCCGTTCCGATCACCGCAAAGAACAAGAACGCGAAACCGCCGACCGCGCTGGCAGCGGCCTGCCGCGATCCCTGGTGAGCGAGAAATCGCGCGCTGACCAGTACTCCGTAGACCGCCCAGGCAACGACGCACCAGGTTTCATGCGCGGTCCCGGTCCAAACCGTCCCGAATGCAGCTTGCAGCCACATCATGCCGGTCAACACACCCAGCGTGAGCAGCGGGAAACCGACCGAGAGCGCGACGGCGTTCACCCGGTCGAGCGCTTCGAGCGATGGCAGCGGCATCCGAAGGTCGATGGGACGCTTCTTCTTCAGGCGCCGGTGCTCCACCAGGAAC
>JAJDAM010000600.1 GCA_029261905.1 Deltaproteobacteria bacterium | reverse complement strand
TCACCGGTCGGTTTCATGTGAGTGCGCAACATGCGCAACCGCTCGGGTGTGTCGTGCTGCGGGTCGAAGGAAACACTCACGAGATGCACGCGATTCGCGAGCCGGCTGTCGGCCGACAGCGCGCGATCCAATCGGCGCATCGTCGACAGCAGCAACGGGCATCCCTGTGCGTCGGGGCACGACGCGTAGACAAAGGAAACCACCGCGCATTCCCCCGGATCCGTGCTCGGGAGTTCCGAGGGTTCACCGTCTGCATCGATCAACTCGTGGCGACCCACGCGATCGATGACAGGAAGGTCGTAGCTGCCCGCCTTCGGCAACTCGTAGAGCCGGTCGATGCTCTTGCCTTCGGCCGCTCCAGCTCGGACGACCGCGCTCGGAACCGCGATCGAAAGCAACACCAGCAACGCGGTTGCGGCGATCCGACTCATTCGAACCTCCCGTTCAAAGCACTCGCAGTTCGTTCACGGCGCGGTCATCGCGACTCGACCCTTGTAGAAGTCGAGCTGGCCAAAATTCATGATGTGCGGCCGACCGAGCCCCTCCTTGCGAAAATCGATCTCGAACTTCGGGGTGAGTGTCAGCGAACCGGCATCCCACGCAAAAGCTTTCAAGAACTGCTCGTCCTCACCCGGCGGCGTCCCATCCCAGTTCGCCAGCAACGACGTAGTGAAATACAAGCGCTTGCCATCCCAGGACTGGGAAACCATGTTCAGTTGCGCGCCGATCTTCTGCTCGAAGACCACGTGCGCTTTGCGCGGCTCGGACACGTCGAAGACCCGCAGCATGCCGTCCATGAAACTATCGACGAACAGGAAGCGATCGTCGGACGATATCGAGATGTCGACCGGCAGCGGGACCTTGGCCGGGTCGCCGATGTCCGCCAACTCGACGGCTTCGAAACTGCCGTCGTCCTTGCGGAATACGCCCCAGAGCTTCGATGTCAACGCGGTGGTGGTGAACGCGTAGTGGTGATCTTTTTGCAGCGCCCAGCGAATTTCGAGTGGCGCGCCAGGAACCTGCAACGTCTGCAACGGCTTTCGCGTGTGATAGTCCCAGACGATCATCGTGTTGCCGAAATTGTTCATCGCAGCGCCATCGCCGAGCAACTCGGGAAGCGCGCGCATGTAGTTGGTCTTCCCGGTGAACGACGATGTCAGGATCCGGTTGAGTTCCGAGTTGATCCTCGCGTCGTAGCCATACATCGCGTCGTCGGGAAACCAGACCGTGTGGATGTACTCGCCATCGTTGTTGTACTCGACAAACGCGGTCTTTCCGCTGCCATCGGTGCTCGACAGCCCCGTGATCAGGACGCGTCCCGGCAGCGCGTAGAAGGTGTGGGGCCCGACCACTCCGCCGGTCTTCTCGACGAAGTCGTCGATCGTCTTCACCAACTTCGGCTCGGCGGGATCGGTAGCGACATCGAACACGTAGATCATGCTGTCGTCGAGGCCGCCAGCCCAGAAGTGCCTGCGATCGTCGCTGAAGCCGCCGTGATGCGCTTCGTGGCGACCACCCACGGAAACGCTGGCAACGACTTTTCCGTAGTCGGGGCGGTCTGGATTCGCACCCACCGTGACGAACTTGTCCGAGCCGTCGCCGACGCCCTCGATTCCCAGGGTCCAGACATAGACGAAATCTTCCTGTCCGGTGATTTTCGGCAGGTAGGGCGACTGACAGGTCTCGTCAGCAGTCGCATTTGCGGCGAGGCCGCCGACAACGAGCCCCCAACCAGCCGCGGCTGCGATCACAAGCCTTCGGATCTTCATCGAACCCTCCTCCTTGACGAAATTCTTGACGACATTCTCGACACCATTCGCGCTGAACCTCAGACCACGGATCCTACCACTACAGAGGCACTTTCGACGCACATTCTGGCGCTGCGACGACGGGCCGAAAGTGACATGCTGTAGTCGTGCCGGAACTGCCCGACATCACGGTGTACCTCGAATGTCTCCACGCCCGCTGCGCGGGGCAGATACTCGAGCGTGTCCGGGTCGTGGGTCCCGCGCTGCTCCGCAGTGTCGATCCGCCCCTCTCGGAAGCCGGCGGCAAGCGTGTGATCGGCTTTCGACGCATCGGAAAACGTGTGGTCTTCGAGTTGGAAGACGAGCTGTTTCTGGTCATCCACCTGATGGTTTCGGGTCGCTTTCGCTGGCGCGCCCGAGGCGCGAAATTGCCCAGGAAGATCGGGCTGGCGGGTTTCGATTTCGAGTCGGGCACATTGCTCCTCACCGAGGCGAGCCACAAGAAGCGGGCGTCGCTTCACGTCGTACGCGGCGAAGCCTCGCTGGCAGAACACGACCCCGGTGGACTCGACGTACTCGAAAGCAGCGAAGAGGCGTTCAGCGAGCGACTCCAACACGAGAACCACACGCTGAAACGCTCACTGACCGATCCCCACCTGTTCAGCGGAATCGGAAACGCCTATTCGGACGAAATCCTGCATCGCGCGGGCCTGTCCCCCATCAAGTTGACGAGCCGCCTCGCGGCGAGCGAAATCACCCGGCTGCATCGCGCCACCCTCGAAGTCCTCCCTGAATGGACTGCCAGGTTGCGCCAGAAAACGGGCGACAAATTTCCAGAGAAGGTGACCGCATTCCACGCCGAAATGGCGGCCCACGGCAAGTACCGAGAGCCCTGCCCGGTTTGCGCGTCACCCATCCAACGCATCGTGTACGCGGACAACGAAACCAACTATTGCGCAACCTGCCAGACCGGCGGACGCCTGTTGGCCGACCGGGCCCTGTCTCAACTGCTCAAGAAGGACTGGCCGCGATCGCTCGAAGAACTCGAAGCACGCCGCCAACGCGGACGTGGCGGGCTCGCGGTCGATGAATGATCGGGCGATCCGTGAGTTGACGAGACCCTCGTTCAGTCGACTGCGGCGAGGAGTCGACCGGTCGTAGCGGTACCCGTTCTCTCCGCGACGAGGCCGAAGGGTTTCGCTGCACGCCGTGCCACGGCACACTTCAGCTCGCGTGGCCTACCGAATTCTCGCTCTCGACATCGACGGTACGATTCTCGATCCGTACGGCAAACTGACCCGAACGGTCCGTGACGCAATCGGTGCCGCCAGACGCCGCGGATTGTGGGTCATCCTTTGCACCGGCAGACGCTTTCGAACTGCGCTGCCGTTCGCGCACGAGCTCGAGTTGAGCGGTGCCATCGTCGTTCACAACGGTGTCGTCGTCAAAGACATCGAATCGGGCAGCACGCTGAGTCACCAATACCTGCCCCCGGCCGAGATACCGGACGTGATCACGTTCATTCGGCGCCAGAGTTCACCGATGATCTACGTCGACACCTATCACGAAAACAACGACATCTTCGTCGAACGCGCCTCTACGGCCCATGAATTCCAGCTTGCGTACCTCGACGACGCGGTGGGCGAATACAAGACGGTCAGCGACCTGCATGATCACGTTCGGTCCGACGTCGTGATGGTCAGCACGATGTGTGAAGAACACACCGTCAATGCCATGCGCACCGAAGCCGATCGGCATTTTGGAGATCGAGTTCGCACGCATTCGTTGATCAACAAGAACTACCAGGGCAGCATCCTGGAATTCCTGTCACCCGCGTCGGGGAAGTGGGCCGCACTCGAAAAGCTGGCCGCTGACGCGGGGATCTCCGCCGAAGAGATCATCGCCGTCGGAGACGACATGAACGACATCGAAATGATCCGCGGCGCGGGAACGGGTGTCGCGATGGGAAACGCGGCCGATGCGGTCAAGCACGCCGCCGACATGGTCGTTCGAAGCAACGCCGAGGGTGGCGTCGTGGATGCGATCGACCGGGCCATACTGGCCGCGTCCTGACCGCCCTGCCGATACTGCGCCAACTCGATGACGACCTGTGGGTGGTCGACGCGCCATTTTCGGTCGCCGGCCTGTCGATCGGAACACGCATGACGGTGATCCGCTTGGCAGATGGCAACCTGTTTCTTCATTCGCCCAGCCCGCTGAGCTCGGAGCTGGTCGCCGAGCTCGAAGCGCTGGGCCGCGTGAAGTGCATCGTCGCACCCAACAAGATTCATCACCTGTTCGTCTCCGACTACGCGATCGCGTTTCCGGACGCCGAGCGCTACGCCGCGCCGGGGCTCGAAAAGAAACGCGCGAATCTCGATTTCCATCACGTGCTCGGCCCCACGCCCCCGGAGGCGTGGGCGGGCCAGCTCGAACAGGTGTGTCCACAGGGCGCCGACTACGTCAGCGAAGTCGTCTTCTTCCACCCGGCCAGTCGCACGCTGCTGGTCACCGATCTGGTCTTCAACGTGCAACACACCGAGTCGACGTGGACGAAGATCTGGTTGAAGCTGAATGGCGCCTACCAGAGATTCGGCCCCTCGCGGATGTTCCGCGCGCTGATCCGCGACCGCCAAGCGGCGCGGCGCAGCCTGGACCAGATTCTGCAATGGGATTTCGATCGCGTGATCGTCACGCATGGCATCGTGTTGCAGCAATCTGGCAAGCGGATGGTGCGGGCGGCGTACGACTGGCTGTGACCCGGCTGGCCGTCCCCGTGCCTACTAGCGCGAGGGCGGGTTTTCAGCGCCGCCGGTCGCGGCAGCGTCCGCAATCCTCAGCATCATCGTGATCGCGTCGTTCAACGGCGTTTCGATCCCGTGACTACGACCGATCCGTCCCACGACTTCGTTGCGGGCCTGCCACTCCATCGGCCGTCCCTCGCGACGGTCCACCGTGATCGAAGACCAGTGATCGGGCGCACCGTTTTCGACCACGGCCAGTGCTTTTTCCGGTGCGTCGTCGGGCAGGTCGGCGCCTTCGGCTCGTCCCACGAGCACGACTTCCCGCATCAGAGCCAGCACGACCGAGCGGACCTGTGGATCCGCCACGACGCCGTTCTCGCGGATCGCCAATGCACACACCCCGCCGAGTGACGCGTTCGAAATCAGTTTCCACCACACCTGCGTGACGAAGTCTGCACTCGGTTTGACTGCGATTCGCCCGCCTTCGAACAGGCTTGCGAACGCCCGGCCCGGCTCGTCATCCGGAACGATGAGCATGCCGTCGTGCGCCTGCACGATGCGGCCTGGCGCGGTTTTCTCCGCCGGGAGCTGCACGACGACAGGAACGATCTCGACATTCGGATGGGCCCAGGGACGAACCCGCGCAACGTGGTCGACGCCGTTTTGCAGCACGGCCACCCGGGTCGAAGGACCACACAGCGCTTCGAGCCATGGCTGCGACTCGGGGGTCTGGTGCGCCTTCGTTGCCAGCAGCACCCAATCCACCGGCTTGACGGCCGCAGGTTGCGTAACGACCGCGGCATCCGCTTCGGACGTTCCACCCGGACGTTCGACCCGCAGGCGGTCGAAACCGGTGCGCACGCACAGCACCAACTCGTGCCGTCGCAGGTCCGACAAGTCGGCGGCAATCGCACCACCGATCGCGCCGACACCGACGATCGCGATGCGGGTCACCGATGAGGACCTGGCAGGTTGCGAATCAGCTGAGGTCCGCCTTCTGGTACATGCTCACCACGCATGCGCCCCCAAGGCCCAGGTTGTGCTGCAGCGCGATTTTCGCATTCTCGACCTGTCGGGCGTCGGCTTCACCGCGCAGCTGCCAGTTCAATTCGGCGCACTGCGCGAGGCCGGTGGCCCCGAGCGGGTGCCCCTTCGAGATCAGGCCACCCGATGGGTTCACGACGACCTCGCCGCCGTAGGTGACCGCGCCCGAATCGATCAGGTCGGCCGCCTTGCCCTCTTCGCACAGCCCCAATCCCTCGTAGGTGATCATCTCGTTGGCCGAGAAGCAGTCGTGCAATTCGATGACGTCGACGTCTTCGGGTCCGTAACCCGACTGCTCGTAGACGGCGCGCGCGGCACTGCGGGTCATGTCCATCCCGACGAGCTTCATGTCGCCTTCGTCGAAGGTGCTCGGCGTGTCGGTCGTCATTTCCATTCCGATGATTTCAACCGCCTTGGCCTGCAAGCCGTGTTCGCGAACGAATCGTTCGCTGGCGAGCACCGCCGCACCACCACCATCCGAGGTCGGGCAGCACTGCAGCTTCGTCAGCGGGTCCCAGATCATCGGCGCATCGAGGATTTCCTGCAGCGTGTAGACATCGCGAAACTGCGAGTACGGGTTGTTGGCCGAGTGCCGATGGTTCTTCTCGCCGATGCGCGCAAAGCTCTCGGCCTTCACGCCGTAGCGCTCCATGTACTCGCGTGCTGCGTTACCGAACATCTGCGGAGCGCCCGGCTTCTTGCGGTCTACGCCGCGCAGCTTGTTCATCTTCGAAAAGAACTTGCCCATCGGCGAAGCGCGATCCGTGAACTTCACGCCGAGAGAACCCTTTTCCATCTTCTCGAAACCGAGCGCGAGCGCGCAGTCCGCGAGCCCCCCCTCGATGAACTTCTTCGCCAGATACAACGCGCTCGAACCCGTCGCGCAGTTGTTGTTGACGTTGTTGATCGGGATCCCCGACAGCCCGACCCCGTACAGCGCCCGTTGGCCGGCCGTCGAATCGCCGTAGCAGTACCCGATGACGGCCTGTTCGATGAGGTCATAGGCGATGCCGGAATCGTCGAGCGCCTTTCGGGCCGCCTCTTCGCCCATTTGCGGGTAGTCCCAGTCCTTGGATCCCGGCTTCTCGAATTTCGTCATGCCAACGCCGACTACGAAGACCCGCTCGCTCATCTGTTTCCTCTCTTTTCGACAGTTTCTGGCTGTGTTCGTTCGGGGACGGATTCTATCGGGCCATCGGCCCGTCGCAAAGCGCGCGGCGTTAGACTCGGGCTCCCCGTTCGTTGGAGTCGTCATGTCCCTTCGCCCGCCGCAGCCCGAAACCCCCGCTCGTGACGCGTTCACGATCCACCGTGCTCCGGTCGCCGGCGACCTCCGGCTCGCCTACTTGCGCGAAGGGGTCGGTGGCTACCCGCTCGTGTTGGTGCACGGCTATCCGGAGACGAAGCGGATCTGGTGGCGCAACATCCGTCCGCTCGTCGAGGCGGGCTTCGAGGTCATCGTTCCCGACCTGCGCGGCTATGGAGACTCGGATCTCTCCGATGACGACGCGTACGACCTCACACTCTATTCGCGCGACATCTACGCCCTCGTTCACGATGTGCTCGGACACGATCGCTGCGGGCTGTTGGCCGGCGACGTTGGCGGGGTCGTGACCTGCGACATGGCAAACCGCTTTCCGGGCTTCGTCGACCGGATGATCTTCTTCAACTCGGTCGCGCCGATGGTTCCCGAACGACTTGAATGGTACACAGAGCGCGGTTTGTCCCTGATGATGCTGGAACACGGGCCAACCGGCGACTATCGCATCCGACAGGGCAGAGATTGGAAGCAGTTGATGGAGGACCTCGACACGCCTGCGCGACGCCGACGCTGGGTGCGCGACTTCTACGAACATCGGCTGTTGGCTTCCCCCGGTTCCTTCGAGGAGGATGATTTCGACTTCCACGTGGAACCCTTCGAAGACCTGCGGCGACTGGCGGCGGGATGGGCGCCTTACCAACTCGAATACGGTCGGCCCATGAGCGAGCCGCCGCTGCTCGCGCAGCCCGTCGAGGTACCCACCCTGATCCTCTACGGCCCCGACGACCAGGTCGTACCGAAGGATTTCGCGAAGCGCTGCGAGATCGCGTTTCCCAATCGTGTCGGACCCCTCATCGTCCCCGAGTGCGGGCACTTCCTGCAATGGGAGCGCGCGGACGTACTCAACGAAGTCGCGAAGTACTTTTTTTCCGGCCTGGCAGCTCCGTAGCTCCCGATTCGGGGATCGCACACCGGCGGGCCAGCGAAAGTGACCCGGGTCACGGAATTCGCGTCCGCTAGCTGTTCCACTGCATTCGCCGATCCACACGGCAAATGGAGGAACCCATGTCGATTCAGAAGATCGTCAGAGCTTTCGTCGTCGTTTCCGGTCTGTCACTCGCGTTGAGCCCTGCGAGTTGGGCGGAAGATCCCGCGACCCAGGATCAGGAAGAAGCCGCATCGGTCAGTGCGCCGCCCCCTCCCGAAGCGGATCGTGACGCGATCCACACGGACACACAGGCACCGGAGCCAGCCGACGCGGATCCCGACGAAACCCACAGGGATTGATCGATCGGGGAGCGCCGTCGCGGGCTGTCGCCGTGGACGCAGCGAGCCTCGAGGCAAGGCTCGTTGCGGCCACGCGATCGACCACGACCCGCGACGGTGCATCTCGGCCACTCGTTGCGGCCACGCGATCGACCGCGACCCGCGACGGTGCATCTCGGCCACCCGATCCGCGAATCGATCAACCTCCGCGAAGCTCTGCCGAAAGCTTCGAGACCCAGCCATCAATGCGCATCCGGATCTCGTCGAGGCGAAGATCGCGCCGGCCGAGGTCGACCCAGCCCGGATAGACGACATCGAGCGGCAGCGTGTCGACCACACAGCGCAGATCCCAAAACGGATCCTGGCGCATCCCACCGTGCTCCCGGTAGGCCGAACTGAAGGCGTCGGCGACATCGACGCCGTACAGGCACACGAGATTCAAGCGACAATGTGCCGTGTCGATGGCAACCGGGCCGCTGCAAGCCATCGTCCAATCGGTGATGGCGACGATTTCGTGATCGGACCACAACAGGTTACAGGGGTGATAGTCGCGGTGAATCAGGCTTCGGGGAGACGACGGTGTGCGCTCGAGAATCTCGTAGCTGCGCTGCCAGGCGCGCGGATCCGTCGACCAGGCCGGGGGCGTGAGATTTTTCGTTGCGTTGTAGGCTCGGTAGGCGGGCAATCCGGCCGCGGCCGATTCGCCCGCGTAGTGGAGCACCGGCAGCGGTGACGCCAGTTGGTCGATCCAGGCAGTATCCGGGTGCAGAGGAAGTTCGGGCGCGCCCGGTACGAAGGTCATGACCAACGCCGGCACGTCGCATCGATCGGCACTCGAATCGCATGCGAGCGCTCGCGGCGCCGAAACCCCCACGGCCTTGGCCGCATCGAGCGCGGCAACTTCGCGATCCGCGAGATCCGGTTCGACGGCCAGCCAATCGGCGTCGACAAAGCGCTTCAGCACCACGTCCGTCTCTGCGCCACCGGTTGTGCGCAAGCGAACCCGGTGAACAGCGGACGACATGCCACCGGCCAGCGACGCGACCTCGACCACACGCTGCCGGCCACCCAGCACATCGCAAACCCACTCGAGTGCTCGTGTCGGAGGGTCGCCCGCCTTCGATATCAACGCCCGTTGCCCCATCGCATCATTCGCCGGATTCGTCGAGGACTCGGGCGAACAGGCGTGCGAACGCGCGACTGAATTCGCGAGCGCCGAGTTCGTTCAGGTGGAGGCCGTCGAAGCGACGATCGATCCGGTACAGGCTCGGGAAGCGCTTCGGAGAATTCAGCGAAATCAACGTCTCGATCTCGCCGGTGGGCTCCAATGAGAACAGTGCTGGAGCCGCATTGGGAATCGCCGGGATCGCGACCACCGGGCGGGCACCGCTCGCCCGAATCACCCGTTGCAGCGCCTGCAACGGCCTGACCTCGATGCGTTCCGTGTCGATCCTGTGCCGATTCAGCGCATCGATCGTTCCGATCATCTCCAAGAAAGGTCCCGGGGTTTCGAGGAACATTTCGCGCTCCTTGCGACCCGAAATTCCAGCACCCTTTTCGAGCGGTTCGTAGCCCCGTGTTCGCTCGTAGTAGCCGTCCATGAGTTTCGGCGACGGGAACATCGAGGCAACGATCCTTTGCCCCTGGCCGACGCTGCCGAATCGCCAAAGAGCGTGCTGGATGTGCGACCACGACAACGCGAGCTTGTGGCCGACGGTCAAACCCGAATTCGCCGTAGCGCGCACGACGTCCCTGGTCTGGCCGGGGGTATGCCAGAACACGACCCGATCGTTCCAGTAGTTGAGCGGGCTCGTGATCCGGTCGGGATATTCGAATGGATAGAAGCTGTATTCGAAGACGATCCAGCGATAACTCCCTTCGGACGATTCGAGCACGCGCCGAATCAAGAAATCCATCTCGAATACGCTCATCCCCGGCGCACCCATATTGAAACTCCGAAGCCTGTGCCCCATCGCTTCGAGTTCAGCGTCGATGACCGCGGGTACGAACGAGCGGTAGAAGTGACTGGATCCGAAGAACAAGATGTCATAGGTGTCGGGGTTCTCACGCAGATGCTCGACGCGGCTGGCGATTCGCATTTCGGTGGGCCACGGGACGAGGGAGCGGATGACGCCACTCGACACCAGCAATCCCAATACGAACAGGATCCATCCAGAGAGCCAATGCGGGGTCCGGCGAGACTCCACCCGGTCCTGGTTCCCTGCAGCCATCGGCCTCAACCTAGGCTTTCGCGAACAGCGGCACGAGATCCCGCTTAATGACTTTGGACATCGCGTTTCGCGGAAGCGACTCCACGATGATGATCTCATCCGGAACTTTGTAGGCCGCAAGCTGGCCTCGACAGCAGGCCTCGAGTTCTTCGATGCTCGGGTGCTCCCCGGGTTCGGGCTCGACGGCGGCGACGACGCGCTCCCCCAGCCTCGAATCGTCGATACCCAACACGGCGACGGCAGCCACGCGCGGGTCCTCGCCGATCACACGCTCGACCTCGGCCGGGTAGACGTTGGCTCCGCCTCGCAAGATCAGTTCGTTGCGTCGGCCTCGGATGTACAGGGTTCCATCGGCCTCCATGCATCCCAGATCGCCAGTGTGGTACACGCCTCCGCGTAGCGCCTCGACTGTCGCTTCGGGCCGATTCCAGTACCCGAGCATCGGCGTGTAGATGCCCGACCAGTCGCCGGAAGTGGCCGGGGCCACGCAGATTTCGCCGACCTCGTCGGGCTCGAGTACGCGGTCGGTTTCGTCTCGAATCTCGATCGCCACCTGCGGCAATGCCGTCCCGCACAGACCCGGCTTCGGCGCCGCGCCGGCCGCTGTCCCCGGAGAGCCGCCTCCCGCTGAAGTGACCGCGGTGGGTGCCTCGGTCATCCCATAGCCGATCCCCACTTCGCGGCCGTAGCGTTCGCGATAGAGAACCCGAAACTCTTCCGGACATTCGGCTCCGCCGACCATCGGACTGACGAGCGATTCGAGATCGTCCGGTTTCACGTTGGGGTGAGTCAGCAGGTCGTGGAGGATCGTGGGTACGCCGGCGAAGGTTCCGACCCGCTCGGATTTTACCCATTGGGCCAGGCCTTCGGGATCGATACGGTCCATCGCCACACAGCAGCTGCCAATCTGAAACGCGGTGATCGGAGAAAGCACCATCAGATTCAAGATCGTCAACGGCAGAACGCACCCTTGGCGCAGCTCGGGCGCGTAGCGACCCGTGGCCGCCGACACGGCGCCCGGTAGGAGCAGGTTGTGCTGGCTGTGGACGGCCCCCTTCGGGTAGCCGGTGGTTCCGCTCGTGTACGCAATCGCTGCGGGGGCGTGCGGATCGATCTCGACCTCCGGGCAGCGCACCGCGTCGGCGGCCGACTGGATCGTCTCCCATTCGCATCCCGGGTCGTTCGGCGACACGACGACGACTTGGCGCAGTGAGTCCAGATCGGGCTGGTTGGCGATCTGCTCGGCGGTGTCGGCGAGCGCGAGCAAGATCGCTGCGCCCGAGTCGCGCAGCAGGTAGGCCTTCTCGGGGCCCGCCAGAGCCCGATTGATGCCGACCCAGATCGCGCCCAGTCGCATGGTTGCCAACAACGCGATCACGATCTGAACGTCGTTGGGAAGACAGGCCGCAACGCGATCGCCAGCTTCCACACCGAGGGAGGTCAGGCCACGGGCAGCGCGGTCGACTGCGAGATCGAGATCTACGTAGCTGTAGCGTCCACTTCGGCCGACGAGGGCTTCGGCATCGGGATCTCCGGTCACCATCCGATCGAGAACATTCGCCACCGTTGCGGGTGCACCCGGGATCGAAGGGCGGCGCGAAGGTGCTGTGAGGCCGTGCGCTGCGTAATCGAAAACAGCCGTCAAACCGGAATCACCGTTGCACACGCTCGACTGCACTGGATATCGCGCGTTCCAACACGTCGACGAGTAGATCGATTTCGGGCGTTCCGATCGTGAATGCCGGCCCCAGCACGATCACGTCGGGTGCCGGACCGCTCCCTCCGGGATAGAAGAATGCGCCGTACTCGAGGCCCGCGGCGACGACTTTCGAAGTCAGGCCTGCCTCTTTGGGAAAGGGCGTCCCGGTAGCGCGATCCTGCACCAGTTCGATCCCGAGCAGCAGTCCGCGACCCCGAATCTCCGACACATTCGGGTGATCTGCCAGTTTCTCCAATCGCGCGCGCAATTCGTGCCCGACCCGCGCCGCACGCTCTACCAGCTTTTCGCGTTCCATGATGTCGAGAACTGCATCGGCGGCCGCACACGCTCCGGTGTGTGCCGTGTAGGTGAAGAACATCAGCTCGTCGCCAGCGGCTGCGATCGGGGCGACGACGGACTCCCGAGCGTAGATGCCCCCGATCGGCGCGTAACCACCGCTGAGCCCCTTTCCGCTCACGAGGATATCGGGAACCACTCCCCAGTGTTCCAGCGCGAAACGCTTTCCGGTGCGACCGAAACCCGTCATGACTTCGTCCATGATCAGCAAGATGCCGCGGTCGCGGCAGATCTCGGCAATGCGAGGCCAGTAGTCGTCCGGCGGGCAGACTGCGCCGATCGTTGAACCCGAGATCGGCTCGGCCACGAAAGCGGCAACGCTCTCTGGCCCAGCGGCGTCGATCAGTCGATCGAGTTCATCGGCGCACGCAAGCGCGCAATCCGGGTAGGTCCGCCCGAGTGGGCAGTGAGTGCAGAAACACGCGGGCGCCTTCGGCAGATCGGGTAGCCACGGCGCAAAGGCAGCACGCCGCTTCTCGTGCCCTCCGATTCCCAGCGTCGCGAGCGTCGCGCCGTGATACGACAAATTGCGACCGATCACCTTCCAGCGCTTGGGCTGTCCGGATGAGACGAAATGCTGTCGCACCAGTCGGATCGCTGCATCCATCGATTCCGACCCGCCGCTAGTGAACGAAACGCGCGTCAGCTCTTCGGGTAGCCAGTTCTTCCGGAGCCGATCGACGAGTCGAACGCGATCCGGTGTGGCAAACGGTGGCACGGCGAAACTCGTCTCGGTGACAGCGCGCGCATAAGCCGCACCGGGTTCGGTGCGGCCGTGGCCGATGTTCGAGACGATGGCACCGCCGGCGGCATCGAGGATTCGCCTGCCGTCCGCCGTGATCAGATAGGCGCCTTCGGCTCGCGCAATCGTAAAGGGTTGGGCGCCGGCTCGCGAGATGAACGGATACTGGGCCACTTCTTCGGCACTCATGTGGACGGCTCCGGGTTTTCAATATTTCGCGATGATCTCGTTTGCGTACTGTTCGAGCGCGTCTCGCTTTTGTCGCACGTGGGTATTGGGCCCGATCGTGAAGTTCAGCGGATAACTGATCATTCCCGTCACACCGAGGTCTTCGAAGCGCCGCCATTGATCGAAATCGGGAGGAGTCGTCAATGCCAGGATCACTTCGAAATCCTCCGCGTCGCAGCCCTGTTCGGCTCGAAACGCCTTCAATTGCGAAAGGATCCCGGGCACCTCTTCCGGAGCGCTGCCGTTGCTGAACCAACCGTCGTTGCGCGCTGCACGCCGAAGCGCCGCGACACTCGCCCCGCCGATGTAGATCGGAATCTTTGCACCGGGGGCTGGACTCATCGTCACGCGAGGAATCGAATAGTGTTGGCCGTCGTAATCGAAAGTCTCGCCCGTCCAGGCGCGTCGCAAGATGTCGATACATTCGTCCATGCGTTTCCCACGCGTGTGAAAATCCCGGCCGAGAATATCGAATTCTTCTTTCATCCAGCCGATTCCGGCCCCGAGTGCAGTTCGCCCTTGTGAAAGCACCGATGTGATTCCGATCGACTTCGCAATCTCGAGAGGATGGCGAAGCGGCGCGATGTAGACACCCGTCGTAAAACGCAATCGCTGCGTGGCTGTCGCCATGGCTGCGATCGCCACCCATGGATCCGGCCACTCCGTTTTCGAATCGAACATCGGACGACCGTCGGGTGAATAGGGATAGTTGGGCTCGAAAGCCTCGGGATGGACGACGTGATCGGAAACGAAGACTCCGTGGAAACCGACGTCTTCGCAGATCTTCGCGAGATCCACGAGTTGATCGATCTCCGAAAAGGTGAGTGCTTGCCAGAATTTCATCGGCTCCCTCTGTGCGTGCGCTTCCCGGACACTACGCGTCTAGATCGCATGTGACTTCACCAACGAGCCTCCGTCGACCACCATCACGTGGCCGGTCGTGAACGACGATCGGTCTGAACACAACCATGTGACCGCTTCTGCGATTTCTTCGGGTGTTCCGAGACGCTTCATCGCGTGTGCATTGACAGTGCGATCGCGAACCTCGGGCGCCCGTTTCAGATAATCCGTCATCCCATCGGTCGCGATTCCACCGGGACACACCACGTTGATCCGGATCCCCTGCTCCGCGTATTCCGCCGCAGCGGTTTTCGAAAGAGAGATCACTCCACCCTTGGCGGCGCTGTAGGCCGACAGGAACGCTTCTCCTTTCATTCCCGATACCGAGCCGATATTGACGATCGAGCCGCCGCCCGATTGGAGCATCGCTCGAATCTCGGCGCGCATGCACAGCCAGACTCCCTTCAGCGTGACCGCCATCGTCTGGTCCCAGGTCCTTTCGTCGAGATCGGCGGTGCGCGTGTATCCCCCACCGGCCGCGGCATTGTTCGACACGCAGTCAAGCCCCCCGAACTCGGCCAGCGTGCGTTCGACCATGGCCTCGACGTCCCCCGGAAGGCTCACGTCGGTATGAACGAATATCGCATCGCCGCCCTGTGCGGCGATCTCGGCCACCACGTCCTGGCCAGCCCTCGGATCGCGCTCCGCGACAGTGACCTTCGCGCCTTCCCTGGCGAACAGCAGTGCGGTGGCGCGACCAATCCCCGCGCCCCCACCGGTCACGATCCCCACTTTGTGGTCGAGTAGTCCCAAGTGCCGGATCCTGTAGTTGTAAATTGGGTTGTGGATCTGTGTGGTCGATCTGGGTTTCGAACGGGACTCGATCCAGCAAGGGTCGCCAATCGCAGGCCCGGCGGCGCGCAGGCAACAGCATACCGGCTGCACTCGAAATTCGGGCTAACTTCGGTGGGGATCAGGGGGAAGCTTCGCATGTCGACAGAAGGGCTCCGCCAGCGCATCGCGCGAGTCGGCGCGTACGCCCTTTTGTCTGCGCTCTTGGCATGCGGCCCCGAATCGGAGGCGGACGTCGAAGCTCCTCCTGCAAACGTCGACACGGGCCCCCAGACTCGGATCAGCGCAGGCGGGAGTCGCTCGTTCGTCAGCTATTCGCACAGCTGCGCGATCGTCGACGGCGGCGTTCAGTGCTGGGGTGCCAACGGAAACGGACAGCTCGGTGATGGATTCGTCACGCTTCGCGTGCCGCTGCCATCTCGTGTACCCGCGCTCGATCACGGCGTCACGGCCATCGCAGCGGGTGGGGCCCACACGTGCGCGATTCGATCGGGCGGTGTGCTTTGCTGGGGGCGCAACGACCGCCGCCAGATCGCGGCCGTTCGGCCAGCGGTCATTCCCGAGCCGGCCGAGATCCCGGGGCTGCCCGAGCCCGTGAGTCGAATCGCAGCTGGAGACGATCATACCTGTGCCGTGTCCCGCGGCGAATTGTACTGCTGGGGCCGCGGCACCGAAGGTGAACTGGGAATGCCGCTATCCGAACGTTGCGGCGGATACCGCGCCAAGGATACCTGCAGTACGACACCCCTTCGGGTCGCGGGAATACCCGGCACCGTCACTGACGTTGCGTTGGGGGACCATCACACCTGCGCGATTGCCGACGCGCAGATCTACTGTTGGGGTCGCAACGACCGAGGTCAGTTGGGCGTGCCGCCGAGCCGGACCGCGCCTGCTGGGATCAGTCAGCGGCCGCTGAAGATCGAGCATTCCGGTCCTGCGACCGCGATCTCGGCGGGCGTGGCTCACAGCTGTGCGCTGATCGCAGCACGCGTATTCTGCTGGGGCGCTGGCGACGATGGCCAATTGGGTAACGGGACACGAAGCGATCGCCATTCACCCGAGCCGGTGACGGGCCTCGAAATGGAATCAACGCAAGTCAGCGTCGGTGCTCGACACAGCTGCTCGATTTCCGCAGGCCGGGTGTACTGCTGGGGTTCGAACTCCGATGGGCAGTTGGGCGCAGAAGGCCCAGATAGAGACACACCCATCGCAATCGCCGGCCTCGTCGATGGGGTCACGGACCTCGCCTCGGGAGCCGACCACAGCTGCGCGGTTCGAGAGTCCGGAACGGTTTCGTGCTGGGGCGCGAACGATTTCGGGCAACTGGGCAACGGAAAGCCGTCGCGCTCGGCTCCCCCCTTAAACGTGGCCGAGTGGGAGCGCGGAGGCATCCGAGACCGCAACGGCGACGGTCGAATCACGATCGTCTGTCTCGGCGATTCCAATACGCAGCGCGGCTACCTGTACGATCGAACCTGGTGCGAGCGGCTCGAGTCACTGTTGCGCGAATCGGCGAAATCGCATTCTCCGACCGGCTCGCCGTCCGCCCTCGCGACCTGGGAAACCATCAATCGAGGCTGGTCCGGAGCCACCGCGATTTCGCTGCCGTCGATGCGCCGAGCCGAAGAGCAACTGGCCTATACGCTCGAATTCGACCGACCGGACGTGCTGATCCTCTCCTACGGAACCAACGACCTGCTGCAGGAAGCCACCCCCGAAGACGTACTGCTGGCATCGGTTCGTCTTCTGCTGCGCGCGCGAGAGGCCGGTGTCGACACGTTCGTGGCGTTGGTCCCATCGGCATTCGACCAGGGCGCCGCGTTCGACGCAGGAGTGAAAGCGACCAACGAGTTGATTCGTCGGGCTGTGCGAGCGGACCGCGTCATCGACTTCGCATCGGTCTCGAGCGCGGACGACTATCACGACGAGGTTCACCTCAACGCAGCGGGGCACGAGAAACGCGCAAGCGCAGCCCTGGCGGCGTTGTGCCCCACAGCGTGCACTGAGCGTTAGCGCATGGCGATCGAGACGCGGATGCCACCGGGCTCGAGCTTCGTATCGAACCCCGTCGCAGTCTCGATACTGCTCGCGCTCTGCGTCCCGATCCTGCTGTATCAGCTCGGCAGCTACGGGCTGGTCTCGGGCGACGAAGCGTTCTATCACGGTGTCGCCGAGAGCATGGTCGAAACCGGCAACTGGCTATCGATCGACTTCCGCGGCGAGCACCGTCCCTACGACACCTTCATGAATGCTCCGCTCCAGTACTGGTTGCGGGCCGCCTTGATCGAAGGGTTCGGGAGCAACTACTGGACGATGCGGATCGCATCCGCCTCGTTCGCTGTGGCGTGCGTGCTGATGACCTACTGGATGCTGCTTCCGATCGCAGGCATCCGCGCCGCGTTTCTTTCCGGATTGATTCAACTCACCACGTTTCAATTCGTCTACCTCCATTCGGCGCGAGCCGGGGTGGTCGAAACGGCTCTGGCATTTCTGTTCGTATTGACCGCACACCTGTTCATGGAGGGGATCCGTGGCAGGCGGGGCTTCCTCGCGCACCACTTGTGCATCGCAGCCCTGTTGAACTTGAAACTCCCAGTCGCAGTGATTCCTCTGATCGCCGAGTTCGCGTATTTTGCGATCGATCGCGATGCGCGCAGACACGCCTCGAAGTGGTTGTTGACGGGAATCGCGGTGGCGCCATTCGCGCTGTGCTGGCATCTGTATCAGGCGCTTGCCCTCCACGAGCCTGCGGCCGCGGTCCTGGGCCGAATGGCGCAGCAGGGCGCGAGCGAGCGCGGATTTCTGAGCGCGCGTGCCGGAAACGCGGTCTTCTATGCAAAGGCGCTGTTCTACGGAACCTTTCCCTACGCGCTGCTGTATCCGTGGGCGGTCTGGGGGACGCTTCGCAATCGCACCCAAAACACCAGTTCGAACGCAGCGACATCTCATTGGCGCCTCTTTGCATTATTTGCCGCCAGCGTCATCGTCTTCTTCGTCGCGATCGGCAAACGCAGCGATTGGTATCTGATCCCGGCCCTCCCGTTTCTTTCGGCGTTCGTCGGTGTTCGACTCGCCCGAGCCTGGGAGGGTGGATTGGGTCGCGGCACCCTCCTCGGATTGGCGGGTCTGGTGGCGCTGCTGATCTGGGTCGACGTGGGATTCGGCGTGAATCCGTTCGACCCGTTCCTACCGGCCGCGCAACTGGCCGCCCGCTGGTGTTCGTTTGGCGCGCTAGATGCGTGGCTGGGCATGCCGTTGACGTTCGCTGCACTCGCGACCGGATTCGGTGTATTGATGCGCAGGGACCGCAGCGGCAAAGGCGTGGCAGCGGCATTGCTGTTGTTCTCGATCGGATACGCGACCGTCCGCATCGCACTTCCGCTGGCCTACACGAATCATGCGAGTTCGACAGAGACCCTCTGGCGAGATCTCTCGACATCGCGCGCGGTGGATTTTGCTGTCGACTATCCGGTCGAGGTACCGCAGGGATCCGCGATCAGCGCGAAGACCCGGTTCTACTTTTCGAAGGACTACGAGATCGTCCCGCGCATTCCGACGCTACCGCGGGCGGCGGTCGGCTATTTGCTGTATCCCAAGGGCCAGGCTCCGAATCTGGATGAGTACGATGCGACCCGTGAAGACGCCATGAGACTGAAGTAAACAAATGAATCAGCTCAAGGGTCCCCTCGCGGCGCTGGCCGCCCTGCTCGTGCTGATCGGCATCACCCAGCTATTGACCCTGAGTAGACCGAAACCACGCGCGCCGAACGTGCTGTTCATTTTGGTCGACACGCTGCGCGCCGACCACCTATCTGCCTACGGCTACGCGCGAAACACGTCACCCGCGATCGATGCGCTCGCACTGGACTCGGTCGTCTTTCTGGACGCGGTAAGCCAGGCTCCGGTCACGATCCCGTCGGTGCTGCAGATCCTGACCGGACAGCTGCTGGTCGGAAAATCGATCCCGAGTTCGACCGCGACGCTCGCCGAAACACTTCGCGGCGCGGGTTATGCGACGATGGCCATCGTCGACAACCCGATTCTGGAATCGCGCTCGACCGGAATAGAAGCCGGCTTCGATGCGTTCTACGCCAATGCGGTCCTCGACGAGCGACTCGACCAACAGCATTACAAGACGAAGACTCCCGCGGACGTAATCACCCGGCGCGCGATCCGTTGGCTCGATGACCGCTCCGACAACCGGCCGTTCTTCAGCTGGCTGCACTACTTCGATCCACACGATCCGTACCTCCCGCCGCACCCGCAGGATTCACCGTTTCTGGAGCCGAGCGAGGTGAGACTCACCGGGTCGATGCAGATCGGCGACATCCGCCGCAATCCCGCTGCCGCGCGCGCAGCGGGCTCA
>JAJDAM010000599.1 GCA_029261905.1 Deltaproteobacteria bacterium | reverse complement strand
GCTCCGATTCGCGAACACATGGACGAGCGTAAAGGTGTCCAACTGGTCGGCGGCTCCCGCGGCAAGCTGACAACCGGGCGCACCGTGGATACCGATCGCCACGTCCAGACGTTCGGCCTCCTCCCAGATGGGATCGAAGTCCGGGTGGGACAGCGCTTTGGGTACCCGGATGTTCGGGTATGCGTGTGGCGCATCGGGATGCGGCTGTGGCAGGTTCGGCGCGACACTCACGCCTGCCATCCCCAGTTCCAGCACGCAACGCCGCAACTCGTGGACCGCCTCGACCGGGTCCTGTAACGGCAGCACGCCTACCGGGTGAAGACAATGGGCGTAGCGCAGGCAATCGTCGTAGATGTAGTCGTTGTATGCGCGGCACAGCGCGACGCCGAGGTCTACATCCATCACCGAGCTGAACGCCAACGGCATCGATCCATACACGACCTGGTGATCGATCCCCTCGCGCTCCATGTGCTCGATGCGAACCCGATTGAAGAGACCTCCAATGGTGGTCTCTTCGTGATACGGCCTGAAGGTTCCCTTGCCGTATCCGTCGGGTTGCAGGAATACACGGGGAAAATCGTTGGCACCGGTACCGGGATTTCGATCCAGGATGCGGAACCGCTGCTCTCCGTAGCGATCGCGGACTATGGAAAAGCGATCGCGATACCCCGCTTCAATGTAATCACAGAAGACGAGTGGGTTTTCACACTTGTGGCTGTCTGCGTCGATGACCTGATAGGTGTCCATCATCAGTGTCCCTCCCACGCATCTATCGCCCGGGGACCACCTGACTTGAGTTCTTCAGATGCGCTGAATTTCGAATGGGGGACTTCGCCAACGCAAGCAAACTTGCATCCCCGTCAAACCTAGTGAACGTGGGTCTGACTGGGTACGCGGTATGGTGAGGAGCACCTGGCCGTGTCCGCTTTGCGGCCAGGGCTCCTCACTCCGCGCGGCCGATGCGCCTGCAGTCGCAAAGGCCGCCGCGGAAATCAATAGATATCGGCACCCCCATCGGAGACATACGTGGCAAGCGCTTGCCGCGCCGAATCCCCGTAGTCGAAAAACTCGACACCGATGCCACCACCGTGTTCCCAACTGGGCTGCTGGACACGAACCACCACCGCCTTCACGCGGATCCGGATGCAACCGATCTCGATGAACAGATCGAGTTTCGAACCGACCGGCAGTGCGAATTCTGTTTCCAAAAAAGCGCCGGTCGTACTGACGTCACGCGCGTACCACAGGAACTGCGGGGAATCACCATTCGGTGTATCGATTTGGTCGTTCACGCCCAGCAGTGAGACGCGGCCGCCCGGACGCCGCCGCGGTGGCCGTTTGAGAACCCAACGTTCGCGCGATTTCAGCGCACCGACAATTTCGTGAAAGGAGACTGGCTTCGCGAGATACCCTGCCGCTCCCTTTTCGAGTGCGCGGTTGGCGTTCATTTCGGTCGCGTCGTTGGTCACGAGCAATACCTTCGGCGACTCGTGCCCCAGGCAATTCAACTCGTCGAGCAATTCGATGCCTTCGCCGTCCGGGAGGAACTGTTCACAAATCACGACGTCCACGGGCCGCCGCGCCAGACAGTCACGCCCTTCCTGCAGATCGCGAGCGATCAAGACCGTGCCCGCATTGGGCATCAAAATGGGCTGGAGCACTCGGCAAAACACCGTCGAGTCGCTGATGATCAGAATCGTCGAGAACGAAATGGGCGTGTCCATTTGAGCGTATTGGAGCGCCACCAAGTGGGCGTGCGCTTCGACCCCCGTTCGAATTTCTCCCAACCTTGCGGTCCGATCTCCCTCGGTGGCCTGTCCTGGGGCACCGTTCGCGACGCCCTCGTCTCGTCGCAGTCTCGAGTATTTCACGTTGCGCCGCGGTCGTTCAGTTGCAAGCCGTCTTGCGTCCTCGGGCGCCGTCGCCGAGGCTTTCGCACTTTGGAGTCCGCCGCGATCCGCCTGGGAGCCCGAGAAATGAAGAAGACCTGCGTGTGTCAGGGGATCCGCTGGTGCGCGGCCTGTACCCACCCGCAGCTTCGACGCGAGCACGGCATGCATGCACCGTTTCTTCTGCCCGCGGCTCTTGCCAACGGCCCGCCATCAGTGAACTCGGACGATTCAATTGTTCACGCATTCGACCCGTCCCGGCAGTGCGCTCCCACTGCGCCGTCGCTTCGCGGATTGCGGGTGGTTCCGGATTTCATAACGACCGAGGAGGCAATCGATCTGCTGAGTCAGATCGAAGCCCGCCCTTTCGAACCGGCCCAGAGCGGAAAAGGAAAGCAACACTTTGGTCCCAGGATCAACTTCAAGAAGCAACGCGTGACGCGTCCTGCGGCGGAGCCGTTGCCCGACTACGCGAAGCTCATCGAGCGGCGGGTGCGGCGCTGCTGCGCCCTCGACGATTCGAGCCTCCCCGATGCCGCCGACCTGCAGCGCGCGCTGGCGGCGTTTCGGGGGGATGACCTCTTTGTGCTTCGTTACGCTCCCGAGCGGAAGTCCAACTTGGACCTGCACATCGACGACATCGCCGCGTACGGTGAACTCATCGCCGACCTGTCTCTCGAATCGGACAGCACACTCACCTTCGTCGATGTTCCGCAAACCGATTCGAGCAGAACCGAACCGACCATCGTTCGCGTCCCGCTACCGGCTCGCTCGCTCGCACTGCTTTTCGGTCCGGCCCGGTATCGGTGGCACCACGGGGTCCTCGCCTACGACATCCACGCACGGCGGACGAGCATCACACTTCGTTCGATCTCGCTGGGGGTGGAATCGTAGAAGCGGTGGGGAAAGCCGAACGGAGAATCCCCCTCAACCTGCCAAGAGCCCCGTGTGCTCGACCTCACGTGGGCCTACTCAAGCCCATTGCCCAGAGACACGATGAGCAGGTTGGGAAACCGCAAGCCGTGAATCTGGGTACAAAACCGAAGTTTCAGGAACGCTGCGTGCGCTGGCTGTTACTGCTGGTGCTCGTCCATACGGTCCCGGTGATTTGGATCACACCGGTGGCGGCTGCCACCGCGCCCACCATGGCACTGCTTGGCTATGCAATTGCGAGCCTCTTCACGCTCGACCACCAGGCCATCGCCCTGGGTCTGTTCGCACTGTTGCCTGGCCTCCTGTTCGCCGGGATCGGCTGGGTCCTTGCGTGGCTGCTTGGCAAAGCGTTTCGGCTCGTGCCACGTCCCATCGGTGCCGGATTGCTCGCGTGCCTGACGGTTGGACTCCTCGTCGCCGCCATACACTTTCCGATCTACATCGTCGGCGGCCACAATTCGTCGAGCAGCTCTGACCTCTTCGGTTTGTTCGTAGGTGCAATCAACCGTTCCACGCTGATGATCTACTCGGCCGCGTTGCACTGCGTGTTGGCGACGTTGTTCGTTGGATCGCTGCTTCGCGACGATCACGCCTTCGTCGCGTACGGCGAACGCTGGCGTAGACCCTTCCTTGCGACCGCCAGCGCGACCTCGCTCGGCATCCTGGTCTATCACAACCATGCACTGTTTCTGTGTAGGCCCTTTGCGGAACTCGGCGTTGGCAGTGCGCAGGTGTGTGTTGCCAAGAGCGCCGGTCACGACCGACGCTATTGGTATGAGCGCGCCGCCGCACGCGGCAACGCCGAAGCGATCGCGTGGCTCATCGACGAAACCCCGAATCGCACGGCCAAGTTGAAATGGTTGCGCATGGGCGCGGAAGCAGGAGACCCCGCGATTCAGTGTGCGTTGTACCGTTTTCTCAGCCGGACACAGGGCCCTGATGCAAGGACGGAAGCAGAGCACTTGTTGCAGCTTTCGGCGGAGGCAGGACACGCCGAGGCGCAGATGGAACTCGTCGAGCGACTGACAAGGGAATTGCATCGCTCAGAATCGCGAGAGCTCCTCGCCGAGCGCAATGCGTGGCTCGATCGAGCAGCAGAACGGGGTTCGCGAACCGCGAAGCTCCGGCTTGCCCAGCACTACACCGAAGGCAGCATGGGGCATCCCGTGGACTTCGAGCGTGCGCGTGCTTTCTTGCGCGAACTCATCGCCAGCGACGACCTCGAGAAATACGAGATGGACTATGGGCTGAACGCGGCCGCCTACCAACAGCGACTGGACGAGTTGGATACGTGGGAGGCGGGCCTGGCGCAGCGTGACGCGGCGGTGGTGAAGGCCGTGGCCGAGCGCTTGCTGGCGAGCCGGCTCCCCGGTCCTGGTGTCAGCGAGCGCGGAATCGAGCTACTGGAGCAGCTCGCCTCGGCTGGCGACACCGACGTTCGCGACGAGTTGATCGTGATGTTGCGGACCGGTACCGGTGGCGCTGACAAAGATCTGGATGCCGCAAAGGGATGGCTCGTCAAAGCGGCAGAAGCCGGATCACTTGATGCCATGGAGCGCTTGGCCAACAACTACATGAGCGGCCGCGAGGGGTTCCCGATCGACTACCCAGAAGCGCGGCGCTGGATCGAAGCGCAGATCGCGATCTACGCGGAACGTCACGACAAAGACGCGCAAGCCCGAGTGCGCAAGCTTCGACAGGACGTCGCGTACATCGATCGTCTCGGTGGATACGCGCGGGGCACGATGCTGGGCAGTGACGATCTCGCCAAGCTCGGGCAGAACGACGACTCGCAATCGCAGTACGAGCATGCGATCCAGCTCTTGGTCGGTCATGGAAGCAAGCGACGCGCGGAAGCCATTGCCGGGTTGCACGAAGCGGCGCGCCAAGGTCACGGCGGAGCCGCGTGGCGCTTGTTCCAGGTATACGATCGCGGATTCCCCGCAGAGATCGACAAAGTAGCCGCGATGGAGCAGTTGGAGCTTGCTGTCGCCAACCATCACTTCGACGCAACCAGAGAACTCGCGGAAAACTGCGAAAACGGAAAGCGCGGCCTGGCGGTGGACCTTCCGCGCGCCATCGCGCTCTACGAGGGTGCACTCGAGGCGGGCCACGACAATCGCTACGGCTGGAACCTGGATCCCAGCAACTTTTACCATTTCAAGTGGCTGGAATCGCGATTGCGTCAAGCTCGCATGAAGTTGAACGCGCAGGAACGCGAGACCCTCGCGGGGCGTTGATCGCGTCGCCTACCCGGCTACGCGAATAGCGCGAGCTGCCGCGATTGCGCGAGCAAGACACCCTGTTCGGACCAGATTTCGCCGTCCTCTTCCAGGTAGCCCTCGCCCGCGGTTCGCGTTCGAAAGCGCACCAGGTAGTAGGCGCCCGGTTGGATCGCGCACGTGATGGTTGGCGCGCGGAAATGCACCGTGAGTTCGATCGTCGGAACGCCGCGATGTTCCGGGCCGGGCGCACGCTTCGCAAAGACTGCCGGCCGCCACGCATCGGACAGTGTCGACAGCAGCAACGCGTCACCGCCTCGCTCCGGCGCAGGACGAATCCAGCCGCCGGCAGTCGCTTGCGCGTCCATCGCTGGCTCGCCCAGGCCAAAGACCGGACGCTGCTCGAATCGCTCGCGAAACGCAGCGATGGGCCCACTTGTGGCGACGAGTTCGCACTCCGCCGGAGAAGCGACAGCTGGCATCGAAGCATCCTGGAACGAGATGGGAGCGGGCTCGCTCGATCGCGCCATCCCAAGGGCCCCCATCGAGTGCGCGATGAGGCGGCCGTCCTGCTCGAGTTGCGCCGTGACGGTCGACAGCGATCGACCGCTCCGCAACACGTCGACCGTCACACGCGCGGGTCCGGGCTTGGCACGGGCTGTGAAGTGGGTGGTCTGCGTGCGCGGTTCGCGACTGGGGTCTCCCACCGCGTCCATCATTGCGCGCAGCAAGATCGCGTTCAGGTAACCGCCATTGGGGCCGGCAATGATCCACCAACCGGGATCGATGCGCGCGTCGAATACAGCGGTGACGCGTCCATCGTGGCTGCGTGTCTCGACGAGCGTGAGCGCGGTATCACGATCAAAGCGGTGAGGTTCGGAATTCACGGATTCCCTTCAGAGTCGGAATGAGTGCGGGGCGGCAACATAACGCCGGTCCTGAAAAATTTCCCGGCGGGGGGGTTTCCGTCGGCAGGGGCCTTCTGGAAACCCCGCAACCTCGAGTCCCGGGTTTCTATCGGGATCACTCGCGATAGGCAGTCGGGCGAGCTATGAAGCGGGGCGATCTGTATCGGGCGCCACGGGTGCTGAAACGATGGAGCCGAAACGATGGAGCTGACACGATGGGACTGAGAAAATGGGACTGATCGTCGATACACGAGACCAGAACTTCGTCCTGTTCGAAATGCTGGGGCTCCCCTCGCTGCTCGAAAGCGAGCGTTATGGCGAGCACACCGTCGAGAGCATCCAGATGATGCTCGAGCTCGCCAACCGGATCGGAATGGACGAAGTCCTCCCGGCCTACCAAGCCGGAGACCGCGATGGGGCAAAATTCGAAGGCGGCGAGATCACGACCCCGGACAGCTTCAAGAATCTCTTGCGCGTCATGAACGAAAGCGGACTGTTGGTCACTGCCGTCAAGGCAGAGGATGGCGGCATCGACCTGCCGCACCTGGTCGACGTAGCTTGCCGCGAGAACTTCGCCTTCAACATGGGGTTCTTGCTCTATCCCGACGCCGCCATCGGCGCCGCCAGGCTCATCAGCAGCTACGGATCAGAGCTGCAGAAACGCCAATACATGGATCCCATGATCGAAGGCCGCTGGGGCGGCACGATGGTGTTGACGGAGCCGGCGGCGGGCTCGGACGTAGGTGCGCTACTCGCCAAGGCCGTCTACCAGGACGACGGAACGTATCGGCTATCGGGTTCGAAGATCTTCATCACGTCGGGGGATTCGGATCTCTACGAGAACGTGGTGCATCCCGTACTCGCCCGCGTGGAAGGCGACCCCGAGGGCACCCGCGGCATCTCGATTTTTCTCGTGCCCAAGTACCGGGTAAACGAAGACGGCAGCCTCGGCGAACGCAACGATCTGGTGGTCACGGGCATCGAAGAGAAGATGGGGTTGCACGGCAGCGCCACTTGTTCGATGACGTTCGGCGACAACGGGGACTGCTACGCGGAACTGCTCGGTGAACCCCGCCAGGGCATGAAGATCATGTTCCAGATGATGAATGGAGCCCGAATCGGGATGGGACTCCAAGGCGCCTCGACCGCATCGGCCGCCTATCTACACGCCCTCGACTACGCGCGCGACCGAATTCAAGGCGATGACATCACCGGGACCGCATCCGGCAAGGTGCCCATCATCAAGCATCCGGATGTACGGCGAATGCTGATGGAAATGAAGACGACCGCAGAAGGATTGCGGGCCCTCGTCTACTTCTGCGCGTACGCCGACGACATGACGCAGATCTCAGAGGGCCCCGAACGCGAACAATGGCAGGGCATCGTGGATCTCATCGTGCCGGTCGTGAAGGCTTACGGAACCGATCAGGGTTTCCGCGTCACGGAGGCCGCGATTCAGGTGCACGGCGGCTACGGGTACACCGCCGAGTTTCCCGTCGAGCAGATGATGCGAGACATGAAAATCGGTTCGATCTACGAGGGCACCAACGGCATTCAGTCTCTCGACCTCGTGGGGCGAAAGCTGAGCCTGGGCAAGGGTGCGCACTTCATGAACCTGTTGGGGTTGATGAACGCCACGCTCGAGGCGCACGCAGAGAACGAAACGCTCCTCGATCTGACCCAGGCCCTGCGGGAAGCGATTCGATCCCTCGTCGAAGCCGCCGAACACTTCCGAACTTCCGGCAAGGAAGGACGCCCACTCGCGCCCATCATCAAGGCGTACCCCTTCCTCGAACTGATGGGGAACGTGATGTTGGGTTGGCTCCATCTGTGGCAAGCCGGAATCGCGCACGCCGCACTGGCAACCGAGGGAGACGGTGAAGGCCAAAGTTCGACGCTCGCTTGGGAGGCTGCCCTCGCTCGCGCTGCCGAAGACAAGGAAACCGCCTTCTACGTAGGCAAGATCCAGGGCGCGCTCTTCTATGGCCGAAACGTGCTGCCGAAGACCGAAAGCCTCGCAAAGATCATCATGAACGACGACCTCTCCACGATGTCGATACCCGACGCGAGCTTCGGCTGAAACCCGGCCAGTAGCGGCGGCCTTGGGACATCGCATAGACCGACGGGGCACCCGCCACACCGGCTTCTTCTCGCCTAACCGTGAGTGACCTGATCCAACTGCACGATCTCCATCTCGCCGCGCCGCAAAAGCGAGTCGCTTCCTGGCACTTTGTCGTTTGCTTTCGCTTCCTCCACGCTCGATTCCCGCAGTGCCGCCGGTTCAGTACCGGCCTTTTGCTCGGGCCTCTCGAGTACGGACGAGACGAATGACCCCTTCTCGTCCTCGGAGATCTCGCTCGTCCGGCGTTCCATGTAGCGCGACACTGCAGCGCCCCGAAGCGCTTCGAATGCGAAACGCACGTCATCGACGAACGCGCCGAGATCGGGCAAGAGTTCGAAGTCGCCGTTGAATCCCCAGCAAAGCTTCCCGTCATAGCTGAACAGCGCGACGCCAAGACCGCCACCTGGAAGCAGTGGTACGATCGGATACATCGCGAGCATCCGTGCGCCAACCATGTACAACGGAAACTGCGGACCAGGGACGTTCGTCACGATCATGTTGGCTGGCCCCGACGCCAACTGCGTCCCCCGCTCGATCAACTGTCGTGGCAGCCACTCTGCAGCGCGCATGACTGTGTCCACAGCGAGCGAAGCCTCGGACCGCTTTAGATTTTCGGTGCGTGCATGTACGGCCGCGAGTTGATCGATCGGATCATCCATTTCGAGTGGCAGAGGAACGACCCAACTCGAAACGTGATTTCCCTGGCGACTGTCGTGTTCGGGACGGCGCATGCTGACCGGCGCGGCAACGCGGAAGTCGATCGTCCGGTGATCCACCCGGCGCCGAAACAGGTAACGGCGCATCGCTCCGGTGACGGTTGCGAGCACGATGTCGTTCACTGTGCAATCGAGTTCCCGGCGCAG
Source organism: Deltaproteobacteria bacterium (assembly GCA_029261905.1). Classification (GTDB taxonomy): domain Bacteria; phylum Myxococcota_A; class UBA9160; order UBA9160; family SMWR01; genus JAJDAM01. Next base: position 1,970 of record JAJDAM010000599.1, on the reverse strand, counting down.
ATCCTTCACCTCGTCGAGCGGCATCGTCAACCATTCGAGCCTGCGATCGGGACTGAGATCTCCGTTGATGGGAGTCTTGGAGGCCGGCTTCATCACGAACTCCAACTGCGCGCGCAAGGCCCGCAGCCTTCGACCCAGCCCGGGGTCGGATTCGTCGCTCTCCTCCTTGCCCGCCAATGCGTTCTTCAGCAGATCCAGCGGTCGTCGCATGCCGAGCCCGATTGCGTCTCGCAACAACTCGGCTCGAGTCGGCGTAGGGCGTGGCATGTACGGCAGCGCTTCTGTCGGTTCGACGCGCGCTGACGGTGACATCAGGATCTGCGAAAGATCGGCCCCGGCCGCGCCGTCGATCATGCAGTGGTGGACCTTGTTCAACAGCGCGACCTGGGTGGCGTCTTCCACTCCCTCGATGACCCAGATCTCCCACAACGCGTGCTGGCGATCCAGGGGTCGCGCGTTGATTCGGCCGACCAGTTCTTTCAGCTGTTCGAGGCGACCGGGGCGCGGCAACGCGATGTGTCGGATGTGATAGCCGATGTCGAAGCGGCGATCGTCTACCCAGACAGGCCAGCCTTCCAACGGTGTCCATTCGATCTTCTGCCGGTAGCGCGGGATCCAATGCAACACGGATTCGACAGCGCTGCGGTACGCGTCGATGTCGATACCACCTGCGGGCGATTCCAACGGCGCGGCTTCGAGAATCGCGACGGCACCCACGTGCATCGGCTGGTTGGGCTGCTCGGCCCACAAGAAGCTGGCGTCCTGTGCGGACAATCTTTCGTACGAGTAGCGGGCCAAGCGCGTTCCTCCACGACGATTCCCGTCGACATACCGCAGGATCGATACTCGACGTTGCAGAACAGTTGACTTAAGCCCGACTGCAAAGTGCGTGCCACGAAACTGTCGACGATGGAGCGACCACGACTGACGAACCGACCGATTCCGCGATTCGACTGCCGATTCGGTGGGCAGCAATGTGCTTCAGTGCCCATCCGAGCGGCAGCCGCGACACCGACCGCACAAACCGCGCGGCAGCCAAATCAAGAATCGATGTGCGGGGTTCAGCTCGGTTTGCGTCGAATCAGGCCACTCACAGGCCCGGCACGGCCTTTGCAGAAACCGTTCATCGCGCGCCCTTCTGAGATGGGACGACCGAATGAAGCGAATACCGATCGAACGCATGAGAGTTACATTGGCCAGACGCCGCTGCAGTGGCTGCCACCGAACGACCGCGCTTCATCTTTGGCCCTGGTCAGGCCGATTGACGCTGACCACACACGGACTGTGCCGCAACTGCAACCGTCGGATGAAGGGCGAACTCGCGCCCAGGTATCACCTGCACCTGCCGGAAGTCGCGATCGCCTCCGACCTGCTCAACTGAACGATGTGGACTTCTCTCATCCAATCCTCCATTTCGTTCCGTTTCAAGCAACCCGATTGAATCGAACCGATGCGACGACACGGTGACAGGTCAAATGAAGATCGGCGTCACAGAAGGCGTATCGTTTCAACGACAACCCGCCAGGGTCGTCTCCGCACTGTGGTCAAACCGCGCGCTCGGCCGACGGCACCACAGCCAGCAAACACCGGGTCCCGTTGAAAAGCTCTATGCTCTTCCGACACAGCAGTAGGAACGCGGCGCCCGAGCGGCGTCCCATTCCCAGGCTCGCGATCAAGGCAAAACACGCGCTAGGAATAAGACATATCAATTTCAATTACTTAGAAAACGGGGCCATCAGCGAGGGGGGGAATTTCCAAAGTACGCGACACTGGATCCGCGCGGCCACCTCCAACCTTCGGTACGCGCGAATTCTGCACGTACTCGAGAATGCCGTCACCGACACTCGTCCAATTTCAGCGGGATAGAGGGCGACGGCCGCTCGCGTGCTCACCCACCGAGGGAGCGATCGCTTCTATCGTCGTTCTGGAGGCGAACAGCGCCAGTGAGATCAGCGCAATCAGCGCCGCGG
>JAJDAM010000598.1 GCA_029261905.1 Deltaproteobacteria bacterium | reverse complement strand
GTTTTGATTGCTTGTTTTTAGGTTTCCTTCTATTTTACAGGTCGCGTGGTAGACTTTTTCGTCCGGCGTCGACGCCAGAAGACACAACATCTACGACTACATCACGCGCGATCCCTGCACGTATGGGCCGACGCTGAGTTCCACCGATCTCGTACAAGCGCGAAGGGTCGTCAACATCGGGCCCTTCATGGTTCCGCTGGGTGGCACCACCGCGAAGATGAAACTGCTTCAGAAGAGTCAGCATTTCTGGAAGCTGCTAGGCGAGAAGAACATCTTCTCGATCATTCAACGCGTTCCAATCACCTTCCCGCCCACACCGTTCAAGAACGGCATGCTGCTTTCGGGCATGTGCGTGCCTGACCTGCGCGGAAGCCAAGGCACCTTCTCGTTTTTCAGCAGCGACAGTGATGGCGACGAAACCAAGTTCATCGCGGGCGAGCAGACGGTGCTGCGGCCCAAGGGAAACGTGTCCCGCTCGCGCATCGTCGGCCCCGACAATCCGAAAGGCGGCCGCATGACGCTACCGTTCACGCTGACGGTTTCTGAAGACGGTGGCTCGGCGCTTCTCGAGATCGACGGCGGCGAATCGATCCACCTGGTCGTCAACGAGTACTCCGACTGGGTCGAACTCACCTTCTCTGCAGGCTTTGGAGCGTCGGCGGCCGGCATCGCGAAGTTCTATCTGATATCGACTGCGCCTCACGTGAACCTGTACATGACACCGATCCACATCGATCCCGAGAACCCGTCGATGCCGATTTCGCACCCGGAGGTCTACGCGATCTACCTGGCGAAGAAACACGGCAAGTTCGCGACGATGGGATTTTCGGAAGACACCTGGGCGCTGAACGGCGGTGTGATCGACGAGCGGGTCTTCTTCGAACAGGCGATGTCGATTTATGAAGAACGCGAGAAAATGTTCCTGGACGCCGTCCATCAAGCGAAGCGGGGCCTCGTGACGACGGTGTTCGATACCACCGATCGAATCCAGCACATGTTCTATCGCTACCTCGATCCGACCCACCCCGCCAACGAGGGGAAGGACACCGAGCAGTGGCAGGACGCGATTGCCCAGGTGTACGAGAAGGCCGACGAGCTGATCGGCAAGCTACAGCCGGTCATCGACGATCCGGAGTCGGTGCTGATGGTGATCAGCGACCACGGCTTCACCAATTTCAGGCGCTGCATCAACATCAACAGCTGGTTGCGAGACAACGGCTACCTCTTCATGAAAGACGAGAACGCGCGCGAGAGCGGCGAGTTCTTCGAGGGCGTCGATTGGACGCGGACCAAAGCATTCGCGCTCGGGCTCACCGGGGTGTTCATCAATCGCCGCGGCCGAGAGAAGTCGGGCATCGTGCACGAAGGCAAGGACTATCGCGATCTGTGCAAAGAGATCGCCGAGAAGCTCGAAAACCTGATCGATCCGGAATCCGGCCAGCGCTGCTGCCGGCGGGTTGCGGTCTCGCAGAGCTATTTCGACGGCCCGTATCGATTCGACGCACCCGATCTGCTCGTGGGCTGGGACGGCGGGTATCGCTACAGCTGGGAGTGCGCGGTGGGACAGGTGATGCCGGAGGTGTTTTCGAACAACACGCGCGCCTGGTCGGGTGACCACTGTGTCGATCCGGATGTCGTTCCCGGCATATTGTTTTGCGACCGCGCGCTCTGTGAAGCAGACCCACGCCTCGTCGATATTCCGGCCACGGTGTTGCGGCTGTTCGGCCAGGAAATCCCGGGATACATGCAAGGCCACATGATCCTCCCCGAAGGCGCCGAGCCGGGTACGGTCAGCGGCATGATCGATCCCGGCTCGCTCGAGCAGAGTGGTGCCGCACCCGGCGCGCTCATCTTTCCCCCCGACGATCGCAAGGCGAGCGGACAGACGTGAGCCCGAGAACAGCACAGCATCCGATCGCGCGAACGATCCTGCTTGCCATTGTGTGTGTGGTGTGGCTGTTGCCCGGGGTGTCACGCGCTCGAGCCGCCGGTGAGTCGGGTGTGTTCATCGTGGGTGTCGACGGCATGGACCCGATCATCACCCAACGGCTGATGGACGAGGGCAAGATGCCCAACTTCACCAAGCTCGCCGGGGAAGGAACCTTTCAGAGCCTCGGAACCGCCAACCCGCCACAGAGTCCCGTGGCGTGGTCGAACTTCGTGACCGGGATGAACCCAGGTGGCCACGGGATTTTCGATTTCATTCACCGAGACCCGGCCAACTACCACCCATTGTCGTCCGCCACGCCGGCCGTCGAGGATCCGGGAAGCGGGTTTCACTTTTTCGGCTACGTGTTCCCGGTCGGCGCGCCCGAGATGAAGAACAATCGCGGCGGCACGCCCTGGTGGGACGTACTCGTCGATCACGATGTCGATGTCGAGGTGTATCGGATTCCGGGAAACTTCCCGAACCCGCCATCCGAGGCGAAGGTGCTCGGCGGGATGGGAACGGTCGATCTTCGCGGTGGGTTCGGCACCTACACGCTGTACACGGACACCGTGGTCGAGAAGAAGAATCCCAAGGGTGACGTGGAGTACGTCACCGTGCACGATCTCGACCTCGACGGGGTTCCCGAGACCGTCACCTCCACGCTGCGGGGGCCGCCCGACACGTTCCATCTCGAACCCGGTGAGATTCCCACCGCGAATCAATACCTCACGCAGGGTGTCACGGTTCACATCGACGGCGACACCGACACGGCGGTCATCGAGATCGCGGGTCAGCGAACCCTGATTCAGCAGGGAGAGTGGTCGGAGTGGTTGGAGGTCAGCTTCGACGCGCTTCCGATGGGCCTGATGCCGGTGGCCGGCACGGTTCGCTTCTACGCGATGGAGCTTCGTCCCAAGCTCCGACTCTACGCGTCTCCCGTCAATCTCTCGCCGGCCAGTCCGGCGATGCCGATCACGAGCCCCGATGAGTTCGTCGACGAAATCTATCAGAACAACGGCTTCTTCTATACGCAGGGGCTGCCCGAAGAGACGGACGCGTTGAAAGACGGCGTGTTCGACGACGACGACTACCTGAAGCAGGTCGGCCTGATCCAGCAGGATACGCATCGGATGATCGATCTCGCGCTCGATCGCTTCGAAACCGGCGACGCAACATTCGTGTACCTGTCGGACATCGATCTGCAGAGTCACATGCTGTGGCGCCACGGTGACCCGAAGCACGCGGATGCGCCGCGGCACCCGGCCTACCGGCGCGATTCGGCTGAAAAACACGCGCACGACATCGAGAACTTCTATCGCGATGTCGATGCGACGCTGGGCTCGGTCCGCAAGCGGCTTCCGAAAGACACCCTGCTGATCGTGATGAGCGATCACGGCTTCCAGCCGTTCACCCGCGAGCTGCACCTGAACGCATGGCTGCGCAACAAAGGTTACCTGGTGATGAAGTCGGGCAAGAAAACCGGCTACTTCGTGACCGATGACGTCGATTGGAGCAAAACTCGCGCCTATGGACTCGGATTCAACGGGCTGTATCTCAACCTGGCGGGACGGGAAGCGCAGGGGATCGTCGACGCGGCCGATGCCGATGAGTTGATGGGCCAGCTGATTCGGAGCCTCGAGGCGTATCGCGACCCGGATGGCGGGGGGCGAGTCGTGCGGCGCGTTGCCCGCGGATCCGAAATCTACACGGGCGACCGCGCGGTCGAAGGACCCGATCTCGTGGTCGGCTACGAAAAGGGCTACGGCTGCTCGGACGAATCCACACTCGGCGAAGTCACGGAGTGGGTGATCGAAGACAACGAGTCGCGCTGGTCGGGCAACCATCTGATGGATCCGGAGGTCGTACCGGGCATCTTGTTGTTGAATCGGAAGTTGGCGTCGGATGGACACGACCTCACCGATCTGACCGCGACTGTCCTCTCCTACTACGGCATCGAGAAGCTCCCCGGCATGATCGGCGAGCCCGTGCTCTAGCATGCACCGATGAACCCCAGCTCCACAAACTCGTCATGAAACAGAAGGAGACGCGAGCGAATGCTAGGTAGCAAGAGCGTGAAGGTGAAACTCGACCGCGATCTGTTCGATCGCTTGCGCAAGGTGGCTGACGTAGCCGGCTATGCGACCGCCGAGGAGTTCGTGACCCACGTCCTCGAAAAGGAGATGTTGCATTTCGAAGATGCCGGCTCCGATGACGACATTCGCGACAAGCTCAAGGGACTCGGATACATCTCATAGGCGGCACTGATTCGATCATGCAGCTCTACAATCAAATTTCGAGTGTGATCTTCGACGCGCTGTACGCGCCGTTCGGGCACGATTTTCCAGCGTTCGACCTGCTGTTGTGGCCCGTATTGATGGGTGTCGTGGCGCTCATCGTCTTCAAGTACGTGTCCAACCAGGGTGCGATCGCTCGCGTCAAGAAACAGATCGCGATGCATCTGCTCGAAATCCGGTTGTTCAGCCATGACATCAGGCAGGTGCTGAAATCCACACTGCAGATCGTCGGCAAGAACACGATCTACGTCAGTCACAACCTGTTGCCGATGATCGTGATGCTTCCCCCGATGGGCGCACTGATGGTCCAGCTGGTGACCCACTACGGATACGCGCCGTCGGAGGTGGGCGCTGTCGAGCTGCTGCACCTCGAGCTCGATCCCGCTTCGGCCCAGCTCGCGGGCGATGTGTCGTTGAAGCTGCCTGCGGGGGTATCGCTCGACGCGCCGGTGGTTCGAACTGCGGATGGCCAGGTCTACTGGCGGGTCCGCGCCGACCAGCCCGGCGACCATGTCTTCGAGATCGCGGTGGGTGACGAAATTTTCGAGAAGGGTTGGGCGGTCGGCGGCGAAGCGCGAAAGATCCCCGTCAAGCGGCTGCGCAGCGCAGAGGCGTTGTTGTATCCGAGCGAACCCGCGATTCCCTCTGACGCGCCCGTCGTATCGATCGAGCTGGAAACCCTGACCCGCCCGCTGGCCTTCTTTCCCGATGGGGAAGGTGGAATCCTGTTGTGGTCGTTCGGCGTATCGATACTCGCCGCGCTTGCGCTCAAGCCCGTGTTTGGAGTGACCTTCTAGTCGATGTCGAATAGCCCATGTTGAAATCCATCAAGCGATTCCTTGGCGGCAATCGTGGCGAGCCCATCGTCATCGTGAGTGGTCTTCCCCGCTCCGGAACTTCGATGCTGATGCGGATGCTCGATCGCGGCGGCTTCGAGATCATGACCGACGCCGAACGAGTCGCCGACGTCGACAACCCCAACGGCTATTTCGAGTACGAGCGCGTCAAACATCTCGAGAAGGAGACGGACAAGTCCTATGTGCGCGAAGGCCGCGGCAAGGTGCTGAAGGTGATCTCGTTTCTGATCAAAGACCTGCCGGACGACAACGACTACCGCGTGATTTTCATGCGGCGCGATCTCGACGAAGTGATCACCAGCCAGAACAAGATGATCGATCGGCTCGGGACCCAAGACACGACGGCGGATCGAGAAGCCATGAAAGAGGCCTACCGAAACGACATCGTTCGCACTCGGCTGCTGTGCAAGAACCGCCCCAATTTCGAACTGATCGAGATCCACTACAAGCAGACGATCGAAGACCCGGTCGCGACGGCCCGTGAGCTGAATGGTTTCCTGGGCGGGAAGCTCGACGAGGCCGCGATGAGCGCCGGCGTCGACGCAAATCTGTACCGCAACAAAGCCTGATCGGGCGAAGCGGACCACGGGCGACTACGACTACCGCTACTGCTCCGGATCCAGTGAGATCATTTGCGATTTCGCATAGCGGTCGCCTGAAACCGTGTTCTCGTTGATGATCTCCCCGGCACGTTGCAGGTCGCTCGATGAGATGTCGAGCTCGGCGGCTGCGGCATTTTCTTCCACGTAGGCGACGTGCTTGGTCCCGGGAATCGAGACGATCGTGTCGCCGCGCGCGAGCAGCCACGCCAGCGATAGTTGAGCCATCGTGCAGTGGTTCGCGGCTGCGATCGCACCGAACTCGACGAGCAGTTCTCGGTTTCTCTGAAAATTCTCGGCTTGAAATCGCGGCATGTTTCGCCGCATGTCGAACTCTTCGAGCGCATCGGGATCGACCTTGCCCGAAAGGAACGCGCGGCCCAGCGGAGAAAACGGAACGAACCCGATGCCCAGCTCCGCGCAGACATCGAGAACGCGAAACTCCGGGTCCCGGGTCCATAGCGAGTATTCCGATTGCACCGCGGTGATCGGCGCAACGGCGTGCGCACGGCGAATCGTCGTCGACGAAACTTCCGATAGCCCGATGCTTCGGATCTTCCCGGCCTTCACCAGTTCGGCCAGCGCGCCCACGCTCTCTTCGATCGGGACGTTCGGGTCGCGGCGGTGCAGGTAGTAGAGGTCGATCGAATCGGTCCCCAACCGCTCGAGGCTCTCGTTGCAGATGCGTGTGACCGTTTCGGGGCGACAATCGACGCCTCGTCGGCCCCGTTCATCGACGATGATCCCGCACTTGCTCGCCAGCACGAACTCGTGCCGCCGTTTGCCCAGCACCTCTCCGATCAATTTCTCGTTGTGCCCGAGGCCATAGACGCTGGCCGTGTCGAGAAATGTGATCCCGATGTCCAGCGCGCGATGCAGGGCTCGCTCGGACTCCGCCCGGTCGGCTTTTCCGTACGCCTGCGACATGCTCATACAGCCCAGTCCGATGGCTGAGACCTCTAGTTCGCCGAGCCTTCGCGTTTGCATGAATTTCCTCGCTGAGTGGGAATCCCGGAGTGGGCGGCCAGGATCGATAGTCGCACATTGCTCGAACAGATAGAATCGAGATTCGAGACGGCACACGCTGCGCCGGTATCTCGGCGAGAAACGCAGACAGGAGTTCGATATGGCAACGATACTGGCCCACATCCAGATCAAGGAAGGCCGCGAACGCGATTTCGAAGCCGTTGCGCGGGAACTCCACGCCGCAACGTTGGAACGGGAGTCGGCGGTTCGCCACTACGAGTACTGGCGTGGAGCGAAGCCGTCGCTGTACTACTGCCTGCTGGCGTTCGACGACTTCAACTCCTTCATCGTCCACCAGACGAGCGACCACCACGAGACCGCATCACCGAAGCTCGGCGATCTCATTGCGGACATGAAACTCGAATGGGTCGACCCGGTCCAAGGGGCCTCGCGGCTTGTGGCGACCGACATGCAGCCGCTTGGCGAAGGTGCCGATGAACTCACGCAGCGCTACCACCGAATCTTCGCGGCGACCATTCAGGATTGGTGGCTCGCGATTCGAGACCGGTCAGCCGGTTGAGTCGAGACGCCCGAGCTCAGCCGCGAGCTGCCAGCAGTCGATTCGCCGCCGAGATCACTGCGAGCAGTGACGCGGTGGTGATGTTGGTGTGCCGGCCTGCTCCGAACAGCGTCTCCCGATCCGCTTCTGCTTCGATCTCCACATAGGCGACGGCTCCCGCGTCAGCGCCCTCCCCGACCGCGTGTTCGCTGAAGTCGACGACGTGCAGTTCGAGATCGAGGCCCTTCGCCAGCGCCGCAACGAGAGACGCGATCGGACCGTTGCCAGAACCATGGATCGTTCTTTCGGAGCCGTCGAACAGGATACGAAACGCGATGTCGTGTTCCGAATCGACCTTCGAGTCGGCGACCGGCTCGTATCCGACCATTTCGATCGGCAAGTCGCGCGACAGATACTCCGACCGGAACTGATCCCAGATCGCGTCGGAAGTGATTTCCTGACCGGAGTCCTCGGTCACCTGTTGGATCTGTTTGCTGAACTCGATCTGCAGCCGCCGCGGCAGCCGCATGCCGTGGTTGCTTTCGAGAAGATATGCGACGCCGCCCTTGCCGGACTGGCTGTTGACGCGCACGACGGCCTCGTAGGAGCGACCCAGGTCGCGCGGGTCGATCGGCAGGTACGGCACCTCCCAGAAGTCGTCGCCAGCTTCGGCGATGGCCGCCATTCCTTTCTTGATCGCGTCCTGGTGAGAGCCCGAAAAGGACGTGTAGACCAACTCGCCCGCATAGGGGTGACGTTGGTGGACGGGAAGGCGCGTGCAGTACTCGGCCACTTCGACGATCTCATCGATATTCCACAGCGCGAGTTCCGGATCGACACCTTGCGTGTAGAGATTCAGCGCGAGGTTGATGATGTCGACGTTGCCGGTTCGCTCGCCGTTTCCGAACAGCGATCCTTCGACGCGGTCGGCTCCCGCCAACATCGCCAGTTCGGCAGCGGCCACGCCGGTGCCGCGATCGTTGTGCGGGTGCAACGAGAGCACCACCGAATCGCGATCGCGAATGTTTCGACCAAACCACTCGATCTGGTCGGCATAGATATTCGGCGTCGCCATTTCGACAGTCGACGGTAGATTCAAGATGATCGGTGCAGCGGGTGTCGGCTGCCAGACGTCCATGACCGCTTCGCAGACTTCCACCGCGTAGTCGAGTTCGGTCCCGGTGAAACTCTCGGGCGAGTACTCGAGTGTGATTTCGGTTTCGGGAACCTCGTCGCGGAGCTTCGCGATGAGTTCGGCCCCGCGCACCGCGATGTCGCGAACGCCCGCGCGTCCCAGTCCGAATACGACTCTGCGCTGTAGCGTCGAGGTGGAGTTGTACAGGTGAACGATCGCCCGCCGCGCGCCTCGGATCGACTCGAACGTGCGCTGGATCAGCTCCTCGCGAGATTGAGTCAGGACCTGAATCGTCGTGTCTTCGGGAATACGATCCTTTTCGATCAGTTCGCGAACGAAGTCGAACTCCGGTTGCGACGCGCTGGGAAAGCCGACTTCGATCTGCTTGAAGCCGATCTCGACGAGCGTGTCGTAGAGGCGTCGTTTGCGCTCGACATCCATCGGCTCGATGAGCGCCTGGTTGCCATCGCGCAGGTCGATGCTGCACCAGGTCGGTGCCTTTTCGAGCACCTTGTTCGGCCAGGTCCGATCGGGCAGATCAATGGGCGGAAAGGGCTTGTATCGAGTGGCGGGCATGCTCGTCACGGTGTTCTCCTATGTGCCGAGGCCAGGATCGGAGGAGGCTGTTCGTCTTCACGTGCGTTGCTGGTTTCGAACGAACCCAGAAACGCGAAACCCTCTCCGGCCGGTTCGGCGGGAGAGGGTTTCGCGTTCGGCGATTCTAGACCAGTCAGCCGGACGCTAGCTTCCTCCCGCCCTGCTAAGCAGCAGGGCGTTTCCAAGAGCGAGGTTTCGACTGGTCCAACACGTCATAGTGAGACCTTTTTACCCGAACACCTGCGGGGCGTCAAGCGACCCTCCCCGTGCCTCTTCAGGCGAAAGCGCCGACCTGTGCATTTCCCCGGAACTCAAGCTGCGGCTTCGCCACTGATGGATTCGAGTTCCCGCTGGTGGGTCTCCGGCAAGAACAGCAGGCAAAACGCGGCACCAATAGAGGAAAGCGATACCCAACTGACGACGTTGGACAGACTGCCGGAGCTGTCCGTTCCGAACCCGAATATGATCAATCCGGCGACGAAGCCGATCGACTGGATGGCGATCAGCGTCCCTCCAGATGAGCCGCGGTGCGCGGTCGGGAACAGCTCGGTGGACTGGGCGCGGATGACGACGTCGGCCGCTGACATACACAACACATAGAGGCCCCAACTCAGAACCAGCACTTCTGATGGACCATTGAAGAACAACACCGCGAAGATCGGCGCCGCCACGAGCGCCAGGAATCCGACTTTTCTTCGTCCGAAGCGATCGCTTCCGCGTCCCCCGATCACGTTGCCGAACATTCCGATGAAACCGCCTCCGAGTACCAGCAACGAATACTGTCCCGGTGACCAGCCGTGGCTCTCCTGGACGAAGAAGCTCGTGTACTGGAAGACTGCGATGCTTCCCATCGCGCCGAAGAACCCAGCGAGGCCGACGGTGATGAGTCGACGTGGGTGGGTGTTAGCCAGTGCGGTGAGCGGCTCCAACCACGACTCCAGGCTGATCTTGCGCTGCCGAGTGGAACTGGCGTGCTCGGTGAATCGGCGCGTCTCTTTCAATGATCTGCGAAAGAAAGGCAGTACAGCCAGCGGTAGCACGCCGATCCAGTACAGCGAGCGCCATCCATAGGGCAACGCGTCGACGGCGCTGTACATACCGGCGCCCAGCCCGTAACCCAGTCCGCCGAGCACGGCCATCAGACCGAGTGCTGAACCGCGTTGGGCGGCCGGAAACTCCTCCACCAGAATGACGACCGAGAGAGCGGCCCCGGTCAACATGAACGCGCGCGTCACCATCTGCAGCAGCATGAACTGGTCTTGGGTCTGCGCAAAGCCCGTCAAAAACGTGCCCGCGCTCATTCCGATCAGCGAAACCAGGAACATCTGGCGTCTGCCGATCACGTCCGCCAACGGGATCAACAACAGCACACCGAGTCCACCCAGTCGGACGCCGGCCATCACGAAGCCGGTGTCGCTGGTCGACATGTCGATCGATACCGCGATCTGCTTCAAGGCGGCGTTGACCAACCCGACGTCGTAGTTCTCGAAGACCATGCCGAGCGCGACCAGCCGCAACATCGCGAGTGGGCCTTTCGCGACGACGGTGTCCTTTCCGAAGAAGAGTCTGAGTAGAAAATTCGTTTGAGCGGGCGATTCGTCGCTCATCGGCGACACGTCACCGTTCGGCTCTTCGCCGCCTGTCGCTCGGTCACTCGTCATGGTGGGTTCAACTCGACGGGTCGCTGCGTGGTGGGTCGATGATCGCTTGAGTCAGTGAGCGCTCACAAGCGGCTCTGTTCTGGGTACTCCGGGGACACCCTACCTGAATTGTCACGAGTACACGGTCGTTTTCCAACGGAGCAAGCCCTGATCACTGCGCGCATCCAATCTACCCGGAGGTGCAGGACCCTGGAATTGCAGTGTTTATCGCCTCTCGGCAGTCATGGGAAAAGGTCGACCGCGTGTGACCGGATACGTCACTGGGATCCGCTGAAATGAGACTGGCAACAAACCAGGAGAAACGCCATGAGCATGAGCACGAACCTGAACTCGAACGCGAACCAGGGCGGAGAACACGGCGGAGAATACGGCGGGAATCAGCTTGGACAGGGCGGAAACGAGACCACCGTCCTGCTCGAAAACACGGTCCGTGACCGGCGCGCGCGCGAGCCATTCCAGGCCCTTCAACTGTCCTCTCGAACCGTCACCCGATGTCACCTCTGTGGATTCGCCGAGGTTCGTACGGACGAAGTCATCGATGGCGAAGTGCTCTACCTGGCCGAATGTCCGCGTTGTGAAAACCGCTGGACGTCGCGCGCACCAATCGGTCGCGCGCTTCCGCTGGTCGCCGCGGCTCGGCCGGTCGGTAGCCGTTTCCAACGGGTGGCTGCGCGCGTTACCGCACGAGTCGCACCGGCCGCCTGAACAGCGGCCTGCGACTGACTCGCTCAGAGGCTTCACCTCTGTGGGAGGCTTCACCGATATGAGAGGCTTCACCGATATGGGAGGCTTCACCTTTGTGGGAGGCTTCACCGGTCCGGGCTCTCCCACCGGGGGCCCGGGCACCGTGATAGTGTCGAGCCGTGAGGCTTGTTCTCTATACAGGAAAGGGCGGGGTCGGTAAGACCACGACGGCCGCGGCGACCGCGGCCTACGCGGCAAGCCTGGGGCGCAGGACGCTGGTCGCCTCTGCGGACGCGGCGCACAGCCTGGGCGATGTGCTCGAGCGCCGATTGGGGCCGGAGCCGATCGAGGTGGCCCCCAATCTGGACGCAATCGAAATCGATCCGCGCGCAGAAATGGAGCGTCACTGGGGCCGGATTCGCGACTTCCTGGTCGAGGTCTTCGTCCACCAGGGTATCGACGATGTCGTCGCCGAAGAACTCGCGATGCTGCCAGGGTCGGAAGAAATCACGACGCTGCTCGCGATCGAAGCATTCGCCGAGTCGGAGCGCTACGACTTCGTGATCGTCGACTGCGCGCCGACCGATTCGGCGCTACGGCTCGCGACGCTGCCCGATCTCGCGCACCGCGCCTTGAAACTCCTGCTGCCAACCATGCAAGCCATCACGACGGTTGGCACACCCATCGCGCGCAGATTGCTCTCGGTGCCCCTGCCAGGAGCGGGGGTCTTCAAGGACGCCGAGACGTTGATCTACGACAAGCTGCAGCTGCTTCACTCGCGGATCACCGACTCGCAGACGAGTGTTCGATTGGTGGTGACGCCCGAACGCGTCGTGATCGAAGAAGCGCGCCGCGCGCATACCGAGCTGGCGCTGTTCGAAGTTCCGTGTGACGCCGTGATCATGAACCGGTTGCTGCCGCCCGAAGCCGCACGCGAGGAGTTCTTCGGCGAAATGAGCCGGCTTCAAGAGCAGCGCTTCCTGGAAGTGGAGCAGACTTTCGCGCCGCTTCCGGTGTTTCGCGGACCGTTATTCGACGACGAGGTCACTGGTGTCGATCGCTTGCTCGAACTCGGACGGCTGCTGTTCGCGAACCAGGCGCCGGATGCAGTCTTGAGCGAGTCGGCACCCATTCGATTCCAGAAAGACGAGCGTGGATACCGCGTCGAGATCCCACTGCCGGGTGCGCACGCAGATGGGGTGGATGTCGCAGTAATCGATGAGGAGTTGGTCATTACGATCGGCGGTCGCCGCCGGCTGCTGGCGCTTCCCCGCCAGATGGCGCGGTTGGAGGTCGAATCCGCCCAACTCGAAGATTCGCGGTTGGTCGTTTCGTTCTGCTTGGACCGGAGTTCGTCTACTTGAGGGTTCTACTCCATACCGGCAAGGGCGGCGTCGGAAAGACGAGCCTGTCGCTGGCGACAGCGCTCGGCGCGGCGAAGCATGGGCACCGTGTGTTCGTGTTGTCGACGGATTCCGCCCACAATCTCGGCGACGTGTTGGGTCGACCGGTCGGCGCGCGACCTGTCGAAGTCGCCGAGCGCGTGACCGCCCAGGAGGTCGATGTGTTGAGCGAACTCGACCGCTCCTGGTCGCAGATACAGGATTGGCTACGAGAGCTGCTGCAAAAGCGCGGCGATGATCTGGTCGCCGACGAGTTGCTGGTATTTCCGGGGATGGAGGAACTGGTCGCGCTGCGTGCGGTCCGAGAGGTGGAGGCGACTGGAGACTACGATGTGTGCGTCGTCGACTGTGCACCCACCGGATCGACGCTGCGTATGCTGCGCTTCCCAGATGTGTTGCGGATCTTCATGGAGAACTTCTTCGATTGGAAGCGCAAGGCGGCACGGCTGCTTCGTCCGGTGGCGATGCGCGTGGGCGCCGACGTGTTCGTTCCGAGCGATGAGGTCTTCGCGGCGTTCGAGCGTCTGTACAGCGAAGTCGAAGACGTGCGACAAATACTGATGGACAACGACCGAACCAGCGCACGGCTGGTCGTGAACCCGGCGCGCGTCGTGGTCGACGAAACACGCCGCTCTTTCGCATACCTGAACCTCTACGGCGTCGCGACCGACGCGGTGTTGATCAACCGCGTGCTTCCGACTGAAGCCAAGGGAGGCTACTTCGCTCGTTGGGCGAAGCGCGAGCAGCTCGAACTCGCCGAGATCGAACAATCGTTCCCGGTTCCGCGATTCCAGGCGCCTCTGTTGCGCACAGAACCGATCGGGGTGGATGCACTTGGCGCACTCGCCGAGGCTACCTTCGGCGACCGTGATCCAGCGCAGTTCTTTACGCGAGCGCGCCCGATTCGACTGACGAAACGCGGCGAGCAAACGGTCTTGGAGATCGAGCTCGTCAACGCGGACTCGAATGAACTCGAGATCTCGGTTCGCGGAGACCTGTTGTACGTCCGCGTCCGCGACATCCAACGGCGGATCTGTGTGCCCGATTCGGTCGCTGGCCGCTCGATCGCGTCTGCCGAGATCAGCGACGGCGTGCTGCGGGTGGCTTTCGAGGCTTGATGGCGGATTCATTTCAGCCAAAGTGGAGCCAAGCGCGACGAATCGTCTCGTTGGTTCCGAGCTGGACCGAGGCGCTGTTCTCACTCGGGCTCGGCGATCGCGTTGTCGGGGTCACCGAGTGGTGCATTCATCCGGCCGACCGCGTCGCGACGCTACCGAAGGTCGGGGGCACGAAGACCCCATCGGTTTCCCAGATCATTGCGCTGGATCCCGCGCTCGTGATTGCCAATCGAGAAGAGAACCCCAAGCGAGTCGTGACCGAACTGCAAGACGCCGGAATCGAGGTGTGGGTCACCTATCCCCGGACCGTCCGCGACGGCGTGACGGTGCTCCGAGAGCTAGCCCGGCTCGGTGCGAGTTCCGCCGCGATCGAGGAGGTGGTCGCGCCTTGCGAACGGGCGTGCGAACAGGCGCTGAAACAGTTGGAAGCAGATGGACGTGCGCAACCGGTTCGTGTGTTCTGTCCGATCTGGAAGAAGCCGTGGATGGCCGTCGGCGGGGACACCTATGCGTCCGACCTGCTCCACTTGTGCGGTGGCGACAACGTATTCGCGAATCGCGATGACCGCCGTTATCCAATCGTCGAGGACTCAGACATCGTGGCGGCGGCGCCGGAAGTCGTTTTATTGCCCGACGAGCCGTACGCGTTCGGCGCTCGCGATGCGGCCGCGTTGAGCGAGTTGCCGATCCCGGCGGCAAGGGACCAACGCATTCAGCTAATCGATGGGACGCTGATTTCATGGTACGGACCGAGGATTGCGCGAGCGATTCAGACGATCCAAGATATGTTGCAGAGGCAATAGAGGGCGATCGGGCAGCGAGCTAATTCCGTGGGTTTTTTACCACGCGACGTAACGGAGGTGTCGACCCATCGCGCGGATCATCTCGCGACGAACGCAAATTGCACGTCAATTGCGATTCCGTGTTCAAGTTTGTTCGAGACCGCCCGAATAGAACCACAGTAATTCCGGCAACCCGTCGGTATCGACTGCCGGCATCTTGCAACGAGGAACACCGACCCGTGACACAGACCCACAAACTCTGCATCCGACGAAGCTGGTTCCGGCGCGCGCTGCGTGTCGTGGCGCCCGTCGCGGTCGCCGTATCGCTCGCGGCGCCTGCATTCGCGGCGCGAATCGTCCAGGTCCGAGTCGGCAATCATCCCACTTTCTCACGCGTCGTGTTCGAGTTGGACACGCATGCGGGTTATCAGATCGAATCGCGCAACACGGCTGACGACAAGGTATTGGCGCTCACGATCGACGCGACCTCTAAAGATCGCGACGTCGTATCGAAGAGTTTGGGCGTTGGCGCCGTGACGATCGAAGGTATCGATGGCAAATCCGTCGCGCTGGTTACGTTGCGGCGCGACGATCTGCTGATGAAGGAGATGATTCTCT
>JAJDAM010000597.1 GCA_029261905.1 Deltaproteobacteria bacterium | reverse complement strand
ACCTCGCTGTCGAACAGCTTGGATTGGAACTTCATCAGCTCGTGGAGAACTTTCGCAACGCCCGCGCCAATCTCGAGAACGCTTATTTTTCCAATCCCGCGTATCGAATCGAACGCGATGAGACGGTCAACCGCTCTCAGGAGAGGCTTGGACGGGCGCGAATGCAGGCCTACCGGTTCGCCCGACGCCTCGAGTACGCATGGGCTGACATCTACACCAATCAGGATCTCGTCGAACCCGAATTCCAGGCGTTCGAAAGCGCCGCGTCTGTTTTCGGGACTATCAACCCGTTCCAGGTCGAAGACTTCCTGGCTGCGCTGGATGCCTGGGACAGATTCCGTCGGGATGGTGGGATGTACAGCAATGCGCAGGTGTCGCCTCTCACCCGCCGTCTCAGTCTGCGTGGGCACATCCTCGGATTAGACGACTACGACCCGCGCGACGTTCTGCTCGATCAGGTGACGCTGCAACAGAATCGGACTCGGTTCGCAGAAATTCTCGCGGAGAGCCGGATCTCGCCCGACGATCCCCAAGGGTTCAATTTCGGAGACGAGCAAAATCTCCCGCTGGTACTTCGCTTTCCGCTGAATCTGCTGGTGCCGCCGCGCGAAGTTCGCGACTACTTCCTGACCGGAGAGACGTGGAATCACAAGGTCCAGCGGTTCGCCTTCAATCTGGTCGGCACGTCGCGACTGAAGAGGGGCACTGGAGATACTGCACAGCTCTTCCTGCTGCAACGCGGGCTGGCTGCGATGATCCGGAACCAATCAGCCGGGCAGAGCGCGATCATCTTCGATGCGGATCCGTGGGTTGATCGACGTCGCAACTCACTCAACCCAGGTCAGGAGGTTGCGCCGTTCGGTCTCGCGAATGCAGGCCTCTACCAGAGTGTGACGATCAACAAGGGAACTCCACCGGACTTTCAGTTCAGCATGGGGAACCAAGAGCCCCTGCGAGACCGAACCGTGTCAGCTACCGAATGGACACTGTTCTTGGATCCTGGCGCCCAACCTTCACTCACCCTCGATCTGACAGAGCTTACGGACATCGAGATCATCATCAGCTACTCGTTTGGTGCAGCTCCCGAGTGGCGATGAGGCAGTGCGCGCACGGACTCGCCTTCGTTGTGGGTTTGCTGACGATAGCTTCCTCAGTCGCCGCCTCCGCTCCCAAGACCTCGGGTGTTAGTCCCCAGGCGATTTCTTTGCCCTCCGGTGCCGGATCGACCGATGGCCTTGGCGGCTCGTTCGAGCCGCAACTCAACAATGGCACGGTCAACTACCAAGTCGCTCTTACGGTGCCGCCCGGTGTGGCAGGCCTCCAGCCGACGCTGAAGCTCAGCTACAGCCCGGGTTTGCCGAATGGACCGTACGGGCCGGGCTGGTCGATCACGCTGCCGGTGATCGCCCGACAGACAGACAAGGGTGTACCTACCTATTCGTCGCAGGATACGTTTGTCGACACCTCGGGCGAAGAACTCGTCCTTCTCGATGACGGGTTGACTCCAGAGACGGGCTCGTATCGCCGCGAGAACGAAACCGACGGGCAATTTGCGAAGATCGATCGTCTGGGCGACGGCTGGCGGTTCGTGAATAAGGCGGGCCAACAAATTCTTCTCGGACAGTATCCGGACGCATCTGACCCGGGGCGCCGGTCACGGGTCGTTCGGGATCCGCTGCAACCGGACTTCGACGGGACCCTCGCCTGGATGATCGACGAGATCCGCGATCTCAGCGGCAACGCAGTACACTTCTACTACGCGGCATACGATGATTCGCCCGGCGTGCTCTACCTCGATGAGGTGCGTTACTCGGTGTTTGGATCGCGTTTTCATTCGGTGAAATTCGACTATGAGTTGCGCGAAGACCGCGAGCGACCCGGCGATACACGGGGTGGACTGGCGAGCTACCAGGCCGGCTTTCGCCAAGTTTGGGGTCGCCGCTGTGTCGCGATCCGGATCTATACCGACGGCGAACCGGTTCGTCGCTACGGCTTCGACTACGAGCTGTCTGGCGACGATGATCCTGCGCCATCTCCACCCGGCGCAGTCGACACGCGGGTCGCGCAGCTACGCAGCGTGACACAGTTCGATGCAACATTCACGAGTCATCTACCGCCTACGACCTTCGCCTACCAGGCCTTCGACCCTTCTACTGCGGCAATCTTCGCAATGGCAGATCCGCCGCCTTGGAGCCTCGCCGGTGGTACTCATTCAGCTGTGGACCTGTTCGACGTCGACGGCGATTCGCTGCCCGATCTGATCAATGGCTCGGTGTCGAGCAACTGGGTCTGGGCTCGCAATCTCGGGGGCGTCGGCTTCGAGCCCGCAGTGATCGAGATCTACCCGTCTCTGACGCAGAGCCCGGGATACAGCTTGGGGTCGACCAGCGCGGCAATGCTCGATCTCGACGGTGACTCACGCACGGACATAGCGAACCGAAGCGGTCAAGGAGTGCACGTCTTCCAGCGCTACCTCGGCAATGGCACATGGGAAGACGAACGGACGTTCCAGAACGTGGGTGCGCTGGCGGGGATCAGTTTCGGCGACCCGAGCGTCGCACGTCTCGACCTCGACTATGACAAAGACGTCGACCTGATGCGCTTCGCGGGCTCTCAGCAGTTCACCTACTACCAGGAGGATGGGGCCTGGCAGGTGCAGCAGGTGGGTGTAGGAGAGATCTGCCCCGACGGCGCGCCGTGCCTCGGTGATATTCCAGCCGGAGTCGATCTCGCGAATTCGCGCTACCGGCTGGCAGACCTCAACGGAGATCGCCTGCTCGACCTGGTGGAACTCGTCGTGAACGCGCCCTTTCTCGAGGTCCACTTTTGGCCGAACCGCGGCATGGGCCACTTTGCTGACCAGCGTAGTTTCGTCGACGTGCCGGCTAGCGATGTTCCCCTCGAGGATTTGCGCCTCGCCGACGTGAACGGAGACGGTCTGACCGATCTGCTCGCCGTGCGCGTCGACGAGATCATTGCGCGCGTCAACCGTGGTGACGGTACCTGGAGCGACGAGTTCGCCGTAACCGGCGTGCCTCGCCACGAGGGTTCGACCACCTTGCGGTTGGCCGACATGAACGGCAACGGCAGCACGGACGTTCTATATTTTGACCCGACACGCCCTGTTGACAGCCGCTACGCATATGTCGACCTGGTTCCGAACACGCCCACCCAACAACTCATCACCATCGACAACGGTATGGGCTCGCGGACCCGGATCGAATATCAGACCGTTGTGAGCTACCAGCTTGCGGCCGAGGCGACCGGGCGCCCATGGTCCATGACACTTCCGTTTCCGCTGCAAGTCATCAGCGGCTGGGCCACCGAATTGGGGCTCGATCTGGATGAGGTCGCCGGTCCCGACGTGTACGAAACGGAAGTCCGCTATCGGGACCCGGTGTTTGATTCCGCCGAGAAGGAGTTCCGGGGGTTTGCCTTCGTCGAAAAAATCGAGCGCGGCGACGAACGCTTTCCCGGGATACCCCAGCGCGGTCCCGGCACGGTGACACGCACCGCGTACCACACAGGCAGTCCCGACGGCTTCGACAACGACGGTGATTGTCCGGGCGACAGCAACGACGACGGCGTGGTGTGTGGACCGGGCGACGAGGGTGTCGACGAGACTACCGCCGCAAGTGGTAGCGAGGACGAAGTTTTCAAGGGCATGATTCTGTGGACCGAGATCACCGATGTCGGAACGACCGGCATGGAGATGTTCCCGTACACGGGCGCCGACGGATTGCCCGACCCCGATGACCTGCTGCCAAACTCCCTCGTCTATGCTCGCTCGATCCACCGGATCGAACTGCTGAAACTGCACAGCAGCTCCGGAGGCTTGCGCGAAGAACGTCCCGTGGATCCCGGCCGGGAGGTGCGGTTCCCGGTCGTAGTCGAGCAGGTGGCAGAAATTATCGAGAAGTGCGGCGACGGCTGCGGCAAGCTCACCCGTATCGGACACACCTACGACGCCTACGGCAACGTTCTCGCCAAGGAGGAGTGGGGCGAGGACAGCCCGGGTTCGCTTTACGACGATGAGCGCTTCAACTACATCGACTATTACCACGATGACGAAGCGTGGGTGCACGACCGGCCGCAGCGGCTGACTACCACGGACGAAAAAGGGAGTTTTGGCGACGAGACCGAGTATCTCTACAACGACCGCTGGTTGTTGACCGAGGAGAGGCGCTCGCTGGCA
>JAJDAM010000596.1 GCA_029261905.1 Deltaproteobacteria bacterium | reverse complement strand
CATACACCGGTGCCGGCTTCATGCGACCCTTCAGTCGCAGCGGCTAGCGGTCGATGTCGAGAATTACATGCATCCTTCCACATGGGCCTATCCGCGGGTCGTCTGCCGGCTGCTCGCCTCGGTGCTGCTGCTGGCGACCTGCTGCAGTAGCGAGACCGAAATCGATGCGAGCCGCCTCAGCGAGATAGCAGAACAGGCCCCACATCCGTTGGGAAAGCACCTCTCTGAGCAGTACGGGGGAAGGCTCGATCGCATCTTGCAGGACCGCTATCTGCGAGTTCTCACATCCAGGAATTCCTTTGATTTCTTCCTTCAAGACGGCGAACCCGGCGGGTACCAGTTCGAGATGGTGCGGGCATTCGTCCGCGCGCTGAATGAGAAGTACCCACCGGCGCCTGGAGAGCCCGCGATTCAGTTCGAGATGTTGCCGGTCGCCAGGGATCAGCTGATTTCGCAGTTGCTCGCGGGACGCGCGGATCTGGTTGCCGCCCGGATGATCGCTAGTGAGAAGCGAGAGGATGGTGTGCGGTTCTCGGTTCCTTACAAGAAAGTTCATCAGGAGGTGCTGACCAGCTTGGACCCCGACGAGTTTCGAGAGCGCGAAGATCTCGCGGGTCGCCAATTCGCCGTTCGAAGGAGCAGCAGCTACTACTCGAGCCTGGTCGCGCTCAATCGGTGGCTTGCAGGCAAGAATCTACGACCTGTCGAGATCTCCTTCGTTCCCGACGAGATGGAAACCGAGCAGGTCCTCGAGCTCGTAGCAGCAGGCGAGTACGAATTCACATTGGCCGACTCGGTTCTCGCCGGGATTGCATCGGAAGTGTTCGACGGAATTTCGCCGGTCGGGATCACACTTCGGGAGGAGGCAGAGCTGGCTTGGGCCACGGCCGAACGCAGTACGGACCTCGCGAGGGAAGTCGACGCATTCCTGCCGCGGTATGGACACGGCAGTCTGCTCGGAAACATGGCGATCCGGAAGTATTTCAAGAACACCGATGAAGTCAGCCGCCGGCTGGAAGCCGACGAACAGCCCGCCTTGTCCGACTACGACGAGTTCTTCCGAGAGTATTCGGCCGAGTACGACTTCGATTGGAGATTGATCGCCGCGGTTGCGTATCAGGAGTCGCGATTCGATCAGACGGCTCTCAACGACTCGGGTGCGACGGGCCTGTTCCAGATCAAGCCCGAAACCGCCGGCGAGGACTACATCGACATCCCCGAGATCGCCGGCGAGCGGAACGCCGAAAACAATGTTCGAGCCGGCGTGAAGTACCTCGCGTGGATCCGGTCGCGGTACTTCGAACCGCTCGTCGAGATGAACGAGCGCAATCGAATTCGCATGACGCTGGCGGCGTACAACTCTGGCCCGGCATCGCTGATTGCTGCACGGGCGCGGGCCGCAGAGATGGGGCTCGACGCGAACCGCTGGTTTCGCAACGTGGAGCTGGCGCTACTCGAGGTCGAGAAGCCCGAACCGGTCAAGTACGTGAGCGAAGTCAACAAGCGCTACATGTCCTACGTACTGCTCGGTGTAGAGCAGTAGCGCGAGGTGGTGGCAGGTTCGAGTCAGAGCCCGCTCGCGCGAGATTCCGCCCGGCAATCGGACTCGCGCCCGGTCCACCGCAGGCGGTTTCGTGCAAACCATCGATAGGCGGCGTCCACGGGGCGGACGAACGGCGGACGGCGGGTCGCGAGTGCAGAATGGACACTCATCGTCGTAGAGTACCGTGATCTCCGCCTCCCCCATCGGTTCCTCTGGTTACGCTGTTGGCGGGTAGGGTACGCTCGGTCGATACTGACCGGCACCCGACCCGGTACGCCTATTCACCACGCCCATTCACCACATCGATTCACGACGAACGCCACCGAGCGGAGCGAAAATGGACCTCGAGAAGACGCTGGCAGAACTCACACTGGACGAGAAGGCACGACTGACCGCGGGCGCAGACATGTGGTCAACGCCGAGCATCGAGCGTCTCGACCTGCCTTCGATCCGCGTGACCGACGGGCCCAACGGTGCGCGTGGCTCGTCGCTGCTGGGCGTCGGAGACGCTACGGCCGCCTGTATCCCGTGCGGGTCGGCGCTGGGCGCGACCTGGAACCCGTCACTCATCGAGCGCGTCGGCGAGATGCTCGGCGAGGAGGCGCGCTCGAAGGCTTGCCGCGTGCTGCTCGCTCCTACCATCAACCTGCATCGATCCCCTCTCGGCGGCAGGAACTTCGAGTGTTATTCGGAGGATCCACTGCTGTCGGGGAAGGTCGCTGCCGGATTCGTGCGCGGCGTGCAATCCAAAGGGGTGGCAACAACCGCAAAGCACTTCGTTGCCAATGACGCTGAACACGAGCGCAACACGATCGATTCGGTCGTCGATTCACGTACGCTGCGTGAGATCTACCTGGTTCCGTTCGAGCTGGCCGTGAAGGAGGGCGGGGCGCTCGGGATCATGACCGCCTACAACCGGCTCAACGGGGTGTTCTGTTCGGAAAACGAATGGCTGCTCTCGCAGGTGTTGAGGCGGGAGTGGGGTTTCGAAGGCTTCGTCGTGACGGACTGGTTCTCGGTCGGATCCACGCTGGATTCCGCCAATGCCGGTCTCGATCTCCAGATGCCCGGACCCGGCCGATACTTCGGTTCCGCACTCGCGAAGGCAGTTCGTGACGAAAAACTCGACGAAGCAGTCGTCGACGACCAGGTCGCACGCATGCTCGGCGTGTGGGAGCGTCTGGGCGCGCTCGACGACTCGACCGTCACCGAATCGGCCGAACGCAGCATCGATCTCCCTGAACACCGCGTGCTCGCCCGTGAGGTCGCGACCGATTCGATCGTGCTGCTGCAAAACGACGGCGTGCTCCCGCTGGCAGCGAGCGATCTGCGTCAGATTGCATTGATCGGCCCGAACGCCGACCGCAGCCACATCATGGGCGGCGGCTCCGCGACGCTGCGCGCACACTACGAAGTAACACCACTGGAGGCGTTGCGAAAGCGACTGGGCGACGAGGTCGAAATCGTTCACGAGCGAGGTTGTTGGACCGAAAAGTCCGTGCCGCCGGTCCATGCCGACGCTCTCGCGACAGCTGCCGGCACTGCCGGTCTCGAAGTCGAGTTCTTTGGGAACCTCGATTGGCAGGGGGACCCGGTGCACCGGAGCTCGAATCGGAACGGCCAGATCCTGTTCTTCGGTCCGCCCGGCGAGGGGGTTCCCCAGGACTTCTCGTTTCGAGCCGCGGGGACGTTTACGCCGACAGAGTCGGGTGCTCACACCTTTACGCTGATTCAAGCCGGACGAGCGCGCGTCATGATCGATGGCGAAGTCGTGCTCGACGGGATCGAAAACCCGCCCGGCCCCGGGTCGGCGTACTTCGGGATGGGGAGCCTCGAGATCGAGGCATCGGTGGAACTCGAAGCGGGGCGACCCGTGGACCTGGCGATCGATTTCAATTGTGGCGACGCGAAGCTTCTGCGCGGGGTCGTGGTCGGGCATCGTCCGCCGCTACCGGTCGACATGATGGAGCGCGCGGTCGCAGCCGCCAGCGCGGCAGACGTTGCGGTGTTGGTCGTCGGAACCAACGGCGACTGGGAGACCGAGGGTGTCGATCGCGCATCGATGAAACTGCCCGGCGAACAGGACGAGTTGATCCGGCGTGTCTGTGAGGCCAATCCGCGCACCGTCGTTTGTGTCAATACCGGC
>JAJDAM010000595.1 GCA_029261905.1 Deltaproteobacteria bacterium | reverse complement strand
GGCCTAATTAGTTTCAGCGAAATATCGCAGGAATCCCATATTTGTGAACGCGGATGGGTAGATGTACGCGAACAAAAGGCGAAAACAATTGACAAGAAAACAGGCAAAAAAAGACCCGCTGGGAAGCGGGTGATTTCTCGCGCGAACCCAGAGATCATAGCATGGGTTGTAGATCCGTCAATAGGAATTCTGATTTGGGTTCGATTCAGGTCCAAACTCGCTCGAATCGTCAGCCAGTCTGCGAAATCAGGTCGAAATGAGATGCAGAACGGCGTTCTGGAACGGCTCGATTTCGAACTGCCTCTGATGACGGCAGTTTCAAGTGGGACGACTGGCGGGCTCGAGCGATCGAACTATCCGACGATGTTGACCAGTCGACCCGGCACGACGATGACCCGCTTCGGCTCTCTGCCGCCCAGATGTTTCTGGACGCTCGCCAGTGCCAGAGCGGTCTGTTCGATTTCTTGCTGAGGCGCGTCTACCGCGACTTCGATCTCGTCTCGGCGCTTGCCATTGACCTGCACCGTGAGCCGAAGCACCTCTGCGACCAGAAGAGACGGATCGGCTTCCGGCCAGGGCTCGTGGGCAAGCGAGTTGTTGTGGCCGATCCGCCGCCACAGTTCTTCGGCCAGGTGCGGGGCGAAAGGTGCCAGCAGCAACAGGAACGTTTCGATGGCATCACGCGGAAGATCTGCGTCTTTGGCGATTTCACGGGTAAAGACCATCAACTTCGAAATGGCGGTATTGAACCGCATCGCTTCGACGTCATCGGTGACGCCTGCGATCGTCTCTGCGGTGAGGCGCCGCTGCGCCTGTGTCCCGCCGCCCTCGGCGATATGGACGATCGTCTCTTCGGGCGCATCGACTGGCCCATCGTCGACGACGAGTCGGTAGGCGCGCTGCAAGAACCGCAGCACTCCCGGGATCGACTCTTCGGACCAGGGGGCCCCTTTGTCCAACGGCCCCATGAACATCGAGTAGAGCCGTAGCGAGTCCGTACCGAATCGCTCGATGACTTCATCGGGGCTGACGACGTTGCCGCGGCTCTTCGACATCTTCTCAGTGACTTCTTCGAGGAGCAGGCCTTCGAACTCCGGATGCATGGGCGTTTCGTCGTCTGTGAACACCACATCCCGAGCTTGCACCCAGCGCGCCTTCAATTCGATACCGGTCTCGACGTGAACCGTCGTCTCACCGTCGAGCCGGGCCATCGACGAGGGGTAGGCCGATGTCCTGTGGTCCGGCGCGTCGGTCAGGTTGTCGTCGTAGTACCGATAGCTGTATCCGAGGACCATTCCCGGGTTCAACAGCTTTGCGAACGGTTCGGAGGTGTGGACCAAGCCGAGATCGAACAGGACCTTGTGCCAGAAGCGCGAGTACAGCAGGTGGAGGACCGCGTGTTCGGCGCCCCCGACGTAGACGTCGACGGGCATCCAGTACTTCTCGGCCTCGTCCGACCAGGCCCGATCGCTGTTGTGAGGGTCACAGAAGCGCAGGTAGTACCAGCAGCTTCCGGCCCATTGCGGCATCGTGTTCACGTCGCGCAGTAGCGTCTCGCCGGTTTGCGGGTGCGTCACTTCGAGCCACTCGCGGGCTCGTGACAACGGTGCTTCGAAATCTCCGGACGGACGGTACTCGTCGAGCTCCGGCAGCAGCACCGGGAGTTCGGATTCGGGGACCAACTCGGTTCGCCCATCGGCGTGATGGAGGATTGGAAAGGGCTCGCCCCAATAGCGCTGTCGGCTGAACAGCCAATCGCGAAGCTTGTAACTGACGGTCGCCCCACCGCTGCCGTTTTCCTGCAGCCACGCACACATTTTCGTCTTGGCCTCGCCGGTCATCAGTCCGTCGAGAAAGCCGGAATTGACCGCGACGCCTTCGCCGACGAACGCCGCGGATTCGAGGTCGCCACCGCTGACCACTTCGATGATCGGCAGGCCGAAGGCCTTCGCAAACTCGTAGTCGCGCTCGTCGTGTCCCGGAACGGCCATCACCGCGCCGGTGCCGTAGGTGGCGAGGACATAGTCCGCGACCCAGACCGGCAGCGGGTCGCCCGTCACAGGGTGCTGCGCGGTCGCGCCCGTGAACACGCCAGTCTTCACCTTGACGTCCGACATGCGTGCACGCTCGCTGCGGCGCGCCGCGGCATCGACATACGCAGCGACTTCGGGCCGCTGCTCGTCGGTCGTGATCCGCTCGACCAACTCGTGCTCGGGAGCCAGCACCATGTACGTCGCGCCGAACAACGTGTCGGGTCGCGTCGTGAAGACCTCGATCTTGTCTTGATCGGGACGCCCATCGAGGGCGAACTCGATGCGGGCGCCTTCGGACCGTCCTACCCAGTCTCGCTGCATTTTCTTGATCGATTCGGGCCAGTCGACATCGTCGAGGTCGTCGATCAGCCGGTCCGCGTAGGCCGTGATACGCAGCATCCACTGCCGCATCGGCACCCGAATCACCGGATGTCCACCCCGCTCGCTCTTTCCGTCGATGACTTCCTCGTTCGCGAGCACCGTGCCGAGGGCGGAACACCAGTTCACCGGTACTTCAGCGATGTAGGCCAGATCGCGCTCGTAGAGTTGCGAGAAGATCCACTGGGTCCATCGCACATAGCCCGGATCGGTGGTGTCGATCTCGCGGGACCAGTCATAGTCCATTCCCAGCGCCTGAAACTGCCGACGGAAATTGTCGATGTTGTTGGCGGTCGTCTCACGCGGATGAGTGCCCGTCTCGATTGCGTACTGCTCGGCGGGCAGGCCGAACGCGTCCCACCCCATCGGGTGCAGCACATTGAAGCCGCGCATGCGCTTGTAGCGCGAGAGCACATCGGTGGCGATGTAGCCCTTGGGGTGGCCGACATGGAGCCCCGCGCCCGAGGGGTAGGGGAACATGTCGAGCGCGAAGAATTTCGGCTTGGTGGGGTCGATCTCAGCGCGAAAGACCTGCTCGTCGCGCCAGTAGGCCTGCCACTTGGGCTCGATCGCCTTGGGGTCGTAGGGCATGGCCGGGGAGAGTTACGGCGACGGGCGGGAGAGTCAACGACTCACCCGCCCGCGATGCCACTTTGAAGGTCTATTGGTCGAAGGTCTATTCGTCGAAGGACTATTCGTCGAAGGACCATTCGTCGAAGGACTATTCGTCCTCGTCTCGCAGGCCGAGCTTCTTCTCCCGCTCCTTCTGGATCTGAATGGCCTGCATCTGCTCGTCGCTCAGCAGCGCAGTCGCAACCTTCGGCCGCAGGATCGAGTAGAAGGTCGGCACGATGGTAATGGCGCCGAGCATGTTGATGACCATCAAGATCACCAGCAGCTGAGCCATTTCGGCCTGGAAACGCAGATTCGAGAACATCCACAGGAAGATCCCGCCGACGATCGTCGTCGCTGTGAAGGTCACCGCCATTCCTGTGGTGCGGACCGCACGCCGAACCGCTTCGTCGATGTCGGCGGTGTCGACGACCTCCTGGCGAATCCGGTCGACGATATAGATCGCGTAATCGACCCCGATTCCGACTCCGACCGACTGCACCGGCAGGGTATTGATGTTGAGGCCGATGTTTCGGATCGACATGTAGGCCAGGCTCATCATCGTCGCCGTCGAGATCTGCAGCAGGATGATCAATCCGCTCGGGACCGACTGATAGGTGACCGAATGCAGCACGAAAATGACGACGAAGATCAGCGTGATGTTGGCCACGTGACTTCGCTCGACTTCTTCGTTGATCGCGGCAAGGATTCCCATCGTGCCGCCGGCCATGACGAACTGGACGCCGCGCGTCCACGAGTTGGTCGGCTGGTATTTCGGCAGCGAGTCGACTGCGCGCATGTCGGCGACGATCAGGTCCTTGGTGTTGGTTGCGACGCCGCGGATTGCGAGTGCCTGGTTCTCCCACCAATAGTCGACGTCATCGGGCGTCCAGGCGGCGAGCGTGTCGGGCCAGCTGAAAAACTCGTCTTCTTCGGTCATGTCGAGTGCGTCGTCGTAATCCTCGATCGCGCCTTCCTGAAATTCTCCGATCCACTCGGGCAGGCCGTCTTGGGACGCGATCTTGACCGGCTCCGATCGATACGAGCCGTCCTTCTGGCGGATCCGGACCTCGAGCGTGTGGTGCCGCGGCGGCAGCAATGGCCCGAGCATGTAGTACGCCATGTCCTTGAGCTTGTCGGAATCGAAGAACGACGCCTCCGGCTTGGCTTTGTCCATGTCGAGTCGAATCGACACCTCGCCCAGCGGATTCTCTTCGACGAACCGCTCACCGAAGTGACGCGCGTACTCGATGGTTTCTCCCTTGTGATCGGGATAGAAGAACGAGATCGCGGCCTTCTTGCCGTCGTCGGTCATGAACGGGCGCAGGAAGCCAGGTGCGCCGTTCTGCTGCAACTGGAAGATCATTGCGCGGACCGTGCCGGTGTTTTCGGGGATGAAGTACCACTTCGGGTCGCCGTAGTGATTGATCCGCCACGAAGTGCGAAGGAACGGAACCAAGGACACCGAAGCGCCGAGGTTGGTCTCGGCCTTCAGGTAGCGCTCGAAACGCTCCATCGCCTGGATCGGCGCGGCATCTGCGCTCGCATTGGGTCGGTCGCCTTCTGCGTAGACGGTCATCGCGTCGATACCGCCGAAGCGCGTTGCAATCTCGGCTGTGGCCTGGTTCCACTCGTGGCTCGGCCACAGCAGCGGAGTGCCCGGTGTCGCCTCGCCGATCTTGGAGTGGAACAGCGCGATGTAGGACGAACTGATCAACAGCAGGAACGTCGTTGCGCCGATCACGTACTTCCACTGCGGGTGGGTCGTCACGTTGCCGACGCCGCGGGTGAACCGGACCATGAACCCGGGCAAGAAGTGCTCGTGCTCCTTGGGGGCCGGCAGGTAGCAGATCATCACCGGGTGCAGGATCTCGACCGTCATGATGATCGATGCGACCCAGAACGCGCCGAAGATGCCGAGATTCTGCATCTGCGGAATCGACGTCACCAGGATCACCAGCAGCCCGGCAACGTCGGTGACGATTCCGAGCGTTCCCGGCACCACCAGTTCGCTCATCGCGACCGTCGCCACTTCGATCTTGGCGCGCTGCGGGTCGCCGTACAGCGGCAGGTAGACTTCGTAGTCTTCGAAGAACCGCTCCGCCATCTGGACGGTGTGCGAAACGGCCCGCGCGGTGATGATCATCGGTATCACCAGAATCAGCGGGTCGAAGTTGATACCCATCCAACCGGTGAATCCCAAACCCCAGATGACGGTCATCAGCGCGGCGATGGCGGGAATGACGACCCCGTGCCAGCGGCGGAAATACAACCACAGCAGCGCGAAGATGGTCACGATCGTCGCCAGCAAGAAGGCGAGAATCTCGAAAGCGTGCTTGAAGATCCAACCGACGAGAATGGGCCCGCCGGAGACGTGAATCTGGACCCCGTCGGTTTCGAGATCGGCCTTGATCTGCTGTACGTGATTGAACACGGCGTCGTAGACGGCACGGTTACTCAGGCGATCATTCACGAAGCCGGCCGTGATCAATGCGCCCTTTTCGTCGTACGAGACGAGTCGGCCGAAAATGAAGGGAGGGTTCTGGCGAACGAGCTCGCGAAGACCGTCGGCTTCTTCCTGGTTCTCCGGCACGCCCTTCATCAAAACGTCTGTCGTGATGGAACCGTCGGACTCGATCTGGACGACGCGGGTGCTGCCATGCGCGACCGAGTTGATCTGGTCGTGGTTGACAGGATACGGCGGGTACGCGCGGTCCAGCGCATCGCGGATCTGCGGGACCGTCATCGTGCCGGCTTCTTCCAGTTCGTCGCGTAAATCCTCGCGCTCGTCGGTGTGGCTCTCGAACCCGACACCGTCGAGCCGTCGCGTCACTTCGCGGACGATCGCGAGCCGGTCCGGCGTGAAGATCGTGCCGTCTTCGACGGTGACAGCGACGGCAACCAACTGCGAGCCACCAAAGGTCTTGCCGAACTTGTCCTGTGCGTGGATGTACGGATGATCCGGGAACAGATCTCGCGGGCTGGTGTCGATCCGCACCAGCGGGCCGGGAAGTCCGTTGCCAAACGCGGTCATCGCGGTGTTGAGAATCGGGTAGAAGAAAAAGATGCTGACCGAGATCAGGAAGATCGCGACAGGAAACCGGTTTCGCACGACGAATCGCGCAAAGTCGAGTGTCTTACTCTGTCTCGGTTCGTGGGCTTCGGGGGTTTCGGACATGGTTGATTCTGATGACCTCGTGGGAAACGGTGTTCGTCAGCGCTCAACGCGCGGAAAGCGCCCCCCGGCGGTGGTCAAGGCGGGCGCGAATCGGTCTTGTGGGGCTATTGGGTCTGGTCGATCTGGACTATTTCGTCTGGACAATTGCTCAGGGTGTTCGGGCTCTCGGGCTTCGTTGTCCGGCACAATATTTCCGATCGGCCCCTGCGGTCAAGAGCGTTCTTGACATTTAAGCTGTCAGAACCTCAGACGTCAGACGCGCCAGTCTCGAAGAATGATTCAAATCCCGAGTAGCCGGGCCCGCAGCGGGTAGGTCAGGGCAGCGAGGCGTGGTGCGCGAGGATCGTGGGGAAAAAGACATAGCGGGCCACCAGGCCCGTGATCAGACGGGACAGCGCGCGAGGAAATCCCGTGGCGAGACGACTCGTGCGCCGCGGCTGCGAGCGCGGCCCGCCACCTGCCGATCGCCGGTGACGACGGCGATTCGAGTGGGATCGCCTGCTTCCCGGACGCGCTCGACGAGCCACGCGTCGGCAGAGGGTGCGAAGACACAGCGGGGGCCGATCGTCTGAGGCGATTCTGGGGCGTCGTGGCGCCCGTCGAATACGATCCAGTCCTCGGCGGTCGCGTCCTCGTAGCCCTCGACGCGATCCAGCAACTCCTGGCGCTTGGTTTCAGTCCACCAGTTCGATCGGTCGCGCCCACCCAGCAGACCGGCGTGCAACACGTTGAATCCGTCGATCAGCCAGACGGATGCGTCGGGCGGCGCCGATTTCGCGGAATTCGCGACAGCGGTCTCCAGAACGGGCCCCTCGGCGCGCGGGGGAGACTCGGGGTCGTCGGGCATCTCGCTAGCGTAGATCGTCTGTGCCGGACCCGGTCGGGAAATCGGCTCGACATCTCCCGAGATTGCTGCCCACGCGAGTCCGGTGGCCGCGAAACAGCCGATGATCGTGAAGGTCTCGAGCGCGCCGCGCGCAAGGTCGGTCCAGAGGGCATCGCGGGGGGCTGCGTGTGGGGATCCTGAAATCTCAGCGTCGATCACGATTGCCGCCTCCCGAGGGTCTTTACTCTCTAAGCCCGTTTGCGAGGTTGTCAGAGCCGCGTGACAGACCCGGTCACGCCGGATCTGGAAGCGGGGCCATGTGCCGCTTTATTCTCTCGTCGGGATTCGTTACAAAGCGTCGCGTTAACCGGCTGAGGAATCGCAGTTTGATCGAAGTCACACATCACGACATCGTCATCGTCGGGGCCGGGGCGGCAGGTCTTCGCGCTGCCATCGCTGCGACGGAGTCCGATCCGGAAGTCTCGATAGGCCTGGTATCGAAGGTTTATCCGATGCGGAGTCACACCGTATCGGCAGAGGGTGGAGCCGCCGCGGTCGCTCGCGACGACGACAACTTCGAGATGCATGGCTTCGACACGGTGAAGGGCTCCGACTTCCTGGGCGACCAGGACGTCATTCAATATTTCGTCGAGGAGGCCCCCAAGGAGCTCACGCTGCTCGAGCACTGGGGCTGCCCGTGGAGCCGCAACGAGGATGGCACGGTTGCCACGCGCGCGTTCGGCGGGATGTCGACCAAGCGCACCTGGTACGCGACCGACAAGGTCGGCTTCCACATGCTGCACTCGCTGTTTCAGCACTCGCTGCGGTTCGACAACATCGTTCGATACGACGAGTACTTCGCGACCCGATTGTTGATCGACGACGGTGCGGTGCGGGGAGTCTCCATCCTCGACATACGCACCGGTGTGATGCGGGTGGTGTTGGGACGCGCCGTGGTCATGGCCACCGGGGGCGCCGGCAAGATCTTCCCGTTCACCACCAACGGCAAC
>JAJDAM010000594.1 GCA_029261905.1 Deltaproteobacteria bacterium | reverse complement strand
TCGCCACGATCGCGATCGGCTACGAAGACGGGGTTCCGATTTCGTCC
Source organism: Deltaproteobacteria bacterium (assembly GCA_029261905.1). Lineage (GTDB taxonomy): Bacteria > Myxococcota_A > UBA9160 > UBA9160 > SMWR01 > JAJDAM01. Next base: position 23,278 of record JAJDAM010000594.1, on the reverse strand, counting down.
GGAGCAGGCAGCGCAGTGACGATTCGGGGCGGCCGTTTTCCGATCGTGGGGCGCGTGTCGATGGACTTCATTGGGGTCGACGTTGGCGCGGCTCCCGTCGAGATCGGTGATGAAGTGATCCTGTTCGGTCCATCGACGACGTCGGACGATGCGAACGCGATCTCCGTCGAGCAGGCCGCCGAGGCCGCGAATACGATCAGCTACGAACGGCTGGTGCGCGTGGGCAATCGAGTCGTTCGGCACTATCTCGAATGACGCTCGAATGACCCCTCGAGTCAACCCTCGCGTGATCTTGGCGCGCATCGAAACGGCGTTTGAGCGCAGCATTTCGGAGTCGTTGATTCGTCGAATCGCATGAGTAAGACTGCGGCCGCAAGTCCCCACCACCCAATCCCGGAGAATATCCGATGTCCCCCTCGTCGACGCGCCCGATCAAGCGCGCACTCTTTTCTGTTTCCGACAAAACGGGGCTGGTCGAATTCGGCCGGGGCCTCGCCGAACTCGGGGTCGAACTGGTCGCTTCCGGTGGAACTGCCGACGCACTTCGCGAGGCCGGACTCGCTGTCGTTCAAGTCTCGGATCTGACGGGAAGCCCCGAAATGCTAGGCGGGCGAGTCAAGACTCTGCACCCCAAAGTGCACGGCGGCATCCTTGCACGGCGCGATCTCGAGCAGGACCAGCGCGATCTCGCCGACAATGGGATCGCGCCGATCGATCTCGTCGCCGTCAACCTCTACCCGTTCGAGCAGACGGTCGCGAATCCGGAAGTCACTCTCGCCGAAGCGATCGAGAAGATCGATATCGGCGGACCTTCGATGATTCGATCTGCGGCCAAGAATCAGGCCTATGTCGCAGTCGCCGTCGATCCCGGCGACTACCCGGCGATCCTCGAGGAACTTCGCGGGGGCGGCCTCTGCGCCGAGACCCGAGCACGCCTCGCGCTGCGGGCGTTCGAGCGAACCGCGGAATACGACGCCGCCATATCCACCTACCTGGCGGGCCAGACTGCCCGACAGGTAGGCGATACCGACGGTTTTCCGTCGAGTCTGTCGGTCGACATGCCGCTCAGTACGACGCTTCGATACGGCGAGAACCCCCACCAGCGTGCGGCCCTCTACGGCAATTTTCTGGATGTCGCCGAGCCGCTGCACGGCAAGGAACTCTCGTACAACAATGTGGTCGACGTTCAGGCGGCGTTGGCGCTGATTCTCGAGTTCGATTCCGATCTCGAAGCCGCGGTCGCGATTCTGAAGCACAACACGCCGTGCGGTGTCGGTAGCGCCGACAACCCGACCGACGCCTACAAGCGAGCGTTCGAGACCGATCCCGATTCTCCATTCGGAGGGATCATCGCGTCGAACCGGCCGTTCGATCTCGAGATGGCGAAAGAGGTGGACCAGATTTTCACTGAAGTTCTGGTCGCACCGGGATACAGCGACGACGCGCTCGCGCTGCTGAAGAAGAAGAAGAACCGACGCCTGCTTCGATTCCACGCCGACCGGATCGATCGGGTCCAGTTGGATTGGAAGCGTGTCTATGGCGGTATGCTGCTACAGGAGCCGGACGCCGCGATCGAGTCGATCGCCAATTGCCAGGTGGCGACGCAACGCAAGCCCACCGAAGACGAGCTGCGGGCACTGGCCTTCAACTGGAAGGTGGCAAAACACGTCAAGAGCAACGCGATCGTGTTCGGGCGATCCGACCGCACACTGGCACTCGGCGGCGGCGCGACATCGCGCGTCGACGCGATCCACCAGGCTGCGGCGAAGGCCAATCGGGTCGGTCTCGATCTGGCCGGCTCGGCGCTCGCGAGTGACGCGTTCTTTCCTTTTCCAGATGGTCTCGAAGCGGCTGTCGCCGCCGGTGCAACCGCGATCGTTCAACCTGGAGGATCGGTGCGCGATGACGAGGTCGTTGCCGCCGCCGACCGGCTCGGTGTCGCGATGGTGTTCACCGGCGTTCGGCATTTCCGGCATTGATTCCTGGCATTGAAGGCCCCATGCGCACGAGCGAGGCAGCCCGTCCGGAATGATTCACTCCGAGGTAGCTATGAAAACGCTGATCGTCGGCGGCGGAGCCAGAGAACACGCTCTCGCGTGGAAGCTCGCGCAGAGCGAGGAAGTCGACACGGTGTTGGCGGCGCCCGGGAGTGAGGCGATCGCAGCCGTGGCGACGTGCTTTCCCGAAATCAAAGAATCGGATCCGACCGCGTTGATCGCGCTGTGCCAGCGTGAAAATGTGGGGCTCGTCGTCATCGGGCCGGAAAACCCGCTGGCGGAGGGTTTGTCGGACCAGCTTCGCAACGCGGGCATCGTGGTGTTCGGTCCCTCGCAGGCGGCCGCTCAGCTCGAGTCGAGCAAGGCGTACGCAAAGCGCTTCATGGCCCGACACAGCATCCCGACGGCTGGTTTCGCAGAGTTCTTCGAACTCGATGACGCGCTGGCCTACGTGCGCGAGCACAGCGGGCCTTGCGTGGTCAAGGCCGACGGGCTCGCTGCAGGGAAGGGCGTGACGGTCTGTGCGAACACGGCCGAAGCCGAGCGCGCGCTGACCGAAGCCATGGCGGAGCGCCGATTCGGTGAGGCCGGGTCGTCGGTCGTCATCGAAGAAATGCTGGTCGGCGACGAGGTCTCGTACTACGCGATCGTGGATGGCGAACGCTACGTCACATTGGCTCCCGCACAGGATCACAAGCGCGCGCTCGATGGCGATCAGGGGGAAAATACCGGAGGCATGGGTGCGTATTCGCCGGTTCCACTGGTCACCGACACCGTCGAGAGGCGCATCATCGACGAAGTCGTAGAGCCGACGGTCCGCGGGATGGCAGCCGAGGGAACGCCCTTCAGCGGCGTGCTGTATGTCGGCTTGATGGTCGATCCGAGCGGTGTTCCGCGCGTGATCGAATTCAACGTGCGTTTCGGCGATCCCGAAATCCAGGCGCTGGTGATGCGCATGGAAGACGACCTGTTTCCGCTGTTGTACGGGGCTGCCTGCGGCAAGCTCGATCCGAGATCCGCGCCCAATCGATGGTCCGAAGCGGCGGTGTGCGTGGTCGTCGCATCCGGTGGCTATCCGCGCGACTACCCGACGGGTATCGAGATCCACGGGCTCGACGAGGCCGCGGAGGATTCCGACGTGGTGGTGTTTCACGCTGGAACACGGCTCGAAGACGGTCATTTCGTGACTGCCGGTGGCCGCGTGTTGTCCGTGACCGCACGTGGCTCGAATATCGCTGACGCGGCGCGCCGTGCCTACCGGGCTGCGGATCGCATTCGCTTCGAGGGTGCACAGCTGCGGCGCGACATCGCAGGTCGCGCGATTTCGTCGTGATTCCCGACCCGATTGGCGAAGCCGTCGATTGGATTCGCTCGGGCGGTCTGCTCGCTTATCCGACCGAAACGGTCTGGGGCCTGGGGGCGGACGCGCGCTCGCCGGCATCGGTCGAAGCGTTGCGGCGCTGGAAAGGCCGTGACGACTCGACGCCGATTTCGATCCTGATCAGCGACGCTTCCGAACTGCCGGGACTCGGTTTCGAATGGACACCGGTGGCAGAGCGGCTGGCGAGCGCGCTGTGGCCGGGCCCGATGACGTTGGTTCTGCAATGCAGTGGCGAGTTTGCGCGAGGAGTTGCGCGCAGTGACGGGGCCGTCGGTGTGCGCTGTTCGTCGCACCCACTGTGCAGCGCGATCGCGCGGCGCATCGCTCACAGTGGCATCGGACCGATCACGGCGACCAGCTTGAACGTCAGCGGGTCTCCGCCAGCGCTGAACCGCGGGCAGGCGAAGGAAATCTGCGCCAGGGGCGATGCATCCGTGAGGCTGCTCGAAGTCGAAGGTGCCGAAGCCGGTGGCGACACCGAAAGTACCGTGATCGATGCGACGGGAGCGGCTCCCGAGGTCTTGCGCTGGGGAGCGCTGACGCCGGAAGACTTCGAACCGATCGTCGGGTCGCTACGCTAACGATCAGCCATCAGCCAGTCCAACGCCGGCCGACGGTCGGGCCTGCACCCTCACTATCAGGAGATCTCGACGCGGTGACATCGATCCTTCCCTTTCGTGCACTTCGTTACGACACGAGTCGTGTCGATCTCGGCCGCGTCATCGTGCCTCCCTACGACGTGATCTCGTCCGATGACCGGACAGTCTTCTACGATCGCGATCCTCACAGCGCCATTCGGCTGGAACTCACTGAAAAAGTCGAGGACGAATCGGCGACCGACTACGCGTCGATCCGGGAATATCTCGATGCGTGGCGCGCCGAGGGAATTCTGATTCGCGACAAACAGCCGGCCGTGTATGGGCTCCGCCAGCGATTCGCAGCACCTGACGGAACGACGCACGAACGAGACGGATTTTTCGCGCTACTGCATCTCGAGGATTACGAGGCGCGAATCGTGCGGCCGCACGAGTTGACATTGGCGGGCCCGAAGGCGGATCGGCTCAAAGTGATGAAGGCGGCGCAGGCGAACCTGTCGGTCGTGTTCATGTTGTACGAAGATCGCGCCGGCGATCTGGCGACTCAGGTGGCGGGCCAATATGCGACAGAGCCAATCGGTGTTGCCCGAGATGACACGGGTGCAGTTCACACCTTGACGCGTTGGGAGGATCCGGCGGCCCAACAGGCCGTGCAAGATGCGCTGCGCTCCCGTTCCGTCGTCATCGCGGACGGACATCACCGCTACGAGACGGCACTCGCCTACCGTGACGAGCAGCGCGCGCTACACCCGGATGCCGGTCCGGCCGCACCGTTCGAGTACATACTCGCGTACTTCGCAAACCTGTACGCGCCGGGAACTCTGTTGCTGCCGATCCACCGCCTGATCGTCGACGGGGAGATGCCGCCGGCGGAGGTCTGGAAGGCCCGGCTTCCCGGTTGGGAACAGAAGACCGTTCCGATCGAATCTGCCGAAGCGATCCCGCAACTTCTCGAAGAACATCTTGCGCCGCTGGGCGACCAGCACGCGTTTGCCGCGGACGATGCTTCGGGTGAACTTCGCATCTACAGCCGCCCGCGACAGGCGGGCGAAGATCTGACGATTCGGGTGCTTCACCGGGATGTCATCGCTGGAGTATTCGATCTCGATGAAGCTGCAGTTCGGGGCGGCGCGATCCAGTACCCGAAGAGCGCTCTGCGGACCGCGCACGATCTGCGCGAAGGTCATGGCGCAGTGGCGCTCTACACCAACCCGCTTTCGGCTGAAGATGTTTTCGACGTGACGTCCGCGGGCGAAGTGCTGCCGCAGAAATCGACGTTCTTTTTTCCGAAACTTCCCACAGGCCTGGTGTTTCGACCGATCGAGGACAGCGATTGAAGCCTCGCAAGAGCAAGCCGGAAGCGGTCGGTACGTTGATCTCTCGAGTGCTGGAAGATCTCGGGGCGACCGATGGTGCGCGCGTGATGCAGATCGCGCAGCGTTGGGAAGAAGCGGTGGGGGCCGATATCGCGCGGCACTGTCGCCCCACCGGTCTGCGTGGTGCCGTATTGGAGGCGAGCGTGGACTCGAGCGTCTGGTGTCAGCAACTCCAACTTCAGGCGCCTTCGATCCTCGAGGCGCTTCGCGCGACTTTCGGCGAGGACGCACCGACTGAACTCTGGTTCCGTGTCGGTCGCTAGCACGCAGCCGAGGATGTCGACGCCTGCTACGCTCGGACCCCCATGACTGAATCCAGCCCGCATCCCGACGATCCGTCTGAGGGCGCTACCTCGGAAGCTCTGCAGTGTGATTTCTGCGGCGATCGCGTGATGCACGTGCGTCGCATCGTGCTCGATGGCGAATACGAGCGCCTCCAGACCCGACACGTGGCTCGCTACGCGTGCGAGAGCTGCTCCGACGAGAAAGAGCGGCAGCGGCTGGGGATGAGCGCGGGGAACGGATGAGCGGAATGGCCGTTCGCCGCTCATTGACCCATGTGGGCGCCTGATCTAGCCTTCGCCGCCGGCTTGCCGGCCATGCGCGGTTCGACATCCGGCGCGTAGACCCAATTCAGTCATTCAACCTGAACCCTCCTGCACGATTACAGCGTTTCGCCGCCCGTAAGGTCGCGAAACCGCAAAGGAAAGCGGCAATCGATGGTAAAAATTCGTCTCAGTCGGCGAGGGGCCAAGAAGCGGCCCTTCTATCGAATCGTTGCGATCGACGAGCGTAAGCAGCGCGACGGTCGACCGCTCGAATTTCTCGGCACCTACGACCCCGCGCCGAATCCGGAGCGCCTCGACCTCAAGGTCGAACAAATCGACGCCTGGGTCGCCAAGGGGGCCCAGATGTCGCCCACCGTTCGGTCGCTGATCAAGCGGGAAGCCAAGCGCGCCGCTGCGGCGGCGACCTGATGGCCGCGGAGCACACGGCTGCAGACCTCGTCGAGTTCCTCGCCAAGGGCATGGTCAACAATCCGGATGCCGTATCGGTTTCCGAGGCGGACGACGGCCGCACGCTGGAGCTCGAGACGGACCCCGAGGATCGTGGCCGGGTGATCGGCCGCCAGGGCCGCGTTGCGAAGGCAATGCGCGCGGTGTTGGGAGCCTCTCGAGATGGTGGCGACCTCCGACTCGACATCGTCGACTGATCGAACGGCGGCGGGCGAGCCCGCGCCTGAGTCGGAACGAGTCGTTGTCGGCCGAGTATCAGGCGCCCATGGTCTGCGCGGGAATCTGAGTATTCGAACCTTCGGCGGCGATCCGGACAACCTGCTGCAAAGCCCGACGCTGCTGTTGGCGAAGTCCGAAGAGGATCCCGATGCAGAGTCGTTCGAGATCACTCGCGTGTTCTCTGGACGAAAAGGCGAGGTTCGAATCACCCTGGTCGGGGTGGAGGATCGGACAGCGGCAGAACGGCTGAGGGGCCGTCTGGTCTGTGTCGACGCCGAGCAACTGGCACCGCTCGAGGAAGGTGAGTACTACAGCTATCAGCTCGTCGGGTGCAAAGTCGAATCAGCCGACGGGGAATCGATCGGGACGGTGACGGAGATCTGGTCGACCGGTGCTCCCGACGTACTCGTGATCACCGATGACACAGGGAAGCAACATTTGATTCCCGCAGCAGAGGGTCTGCTGCGAGAAGTAGATATCGAAGGGCGCCGCATCGTCGTAGAGCTCGTACCGGGGCTGCTCGACGAAGAGGCGTGAAGAGGCTCGCATGCTCCGGATCGATGTCATCACGATCTTTCCGGGTCTGTTCGACGCATTCGTCGGCGAGTCGATCGTCGGGATCGCGGTCCGGGGCGGACAGCTCTCGGTCGAGACCCACGACCTGCGCAGTTATACGACCGACCCGCACCGGACGGTGGACGATTCGCCTTTTGGTGGTGGAGCGGGGATGGTGATGAAACCGGAGCCGCTGGTGACCGCAATCGAGGCTTTGGCGGGGCCAAAAGAACCCAATCGGAGTGCCCGAGTCGTGATGCTGACACCCCAGGGGCAAAAGCTCGACCAGAACCGTCTTTCGGTGCTCTCGCGGGAGCAGCAGCTGGTGTTGGTTTGCGGCCGCTACGAGGGAGTCGACCAGAGGGCGATCGATCTGGCCGTAGATGAAGAGGTTTCGATCGGCGATTATGTGCTCTCGGGCGGCGAAGTGCCGGCCATGGCGCTGATCGAGGGTGTTGCACGCTTGTTGCCGGGTGTCTTGGGAAACCCGGAATCTGCACTGAATGAGTCATTTCAGGGTCCCACTCTCGAAGGACCGCAGTACACTCGCCCCGCCGAATTTCGCGGCCACGCTGTTCCGGCGGTGCTCCGATCGGGGGACCACGGAGCCGTGCAGCGTTGGCGGTCCGAGCAATCAATGGAATACACCCGGCAGCGCCGACCAGATTTGTTGCGGCCCCCGGAAGGAGAAAAACAGTCATGAGAAGCATCGACGTCGCGCATCCCGAGGGGCTTCGCCGCGATCTGCCGCCGTTCCGAAGTGGAGACACCGTTCGGGTTCATGTGCGGATTCGCGAGGGCGAGAAGGAGCGGATCCAGATTTTCGAAGGCGTCTGCATCCGACGCAAGCAGGGTGGCCCCGCCGCAACGTTTACCGTGCGAAAAATCTCGTACGGTGTCGGTGTAGAGCGCGTGTTCCCGATCGAATCGCCGTCGGTCACCAAAGTCGAAATCAAGCAGCGCGGCCACGTGCGCCGTTCGCGCTTGTATTACCTGCGCGACCTCACGGGCAAGAAGGCCCGCTTGCGCTCGAAGGTTCGCGACCTGACCGGCCTGGTCTCCGAAGAGGAATCGGACGGGAAGGCCGGCGTCGCGCCGAGCGATGCGGCGCCCGAGGCTGTCGCAGAAGAGGTTGTCGCAGAAGAGGCTGTCGCGGAACAAGAGGTGGCGGAAGCGCGGTCCGCATCGGAAGAGACCGAGGCGATCGCGGTGGAAGAAGCTGCCGAGAAGGCTCCGGTCGACTCGTCCGCTGAAACGCTTGCCTTCGATGTGTCGATGGTCCCCGGCGGCGACGACGAGAAGACCAAGTAGAACCGCGGCGCGGCTCAGAACGCCGCCGGTGACACGTCGGAGCGAGATGAAGATCGACGACTACCTGGCGCGTATCGATTACGAGGGCCCGATCGCGCTCGATTTCGCCTGCCTCACGGCGATCCACCGCCAACATCTTCTCACCATTCCGTACGAAGATCTGGACGTTCAGCTCGGTCGCCCGCTGGATCTGGATATCGAGCGGATCTTCGAGAAGATCGTCGTGAATCGGCGCGGTGGTTGGTGCTACGAGATGAACGGCTTGCTGTGTTGGGCTTTGCAGCAGATCGGATTCGAAGTCACCCGCATGGCGGGAGGCGTGATGCGCATCGTTCGTGGAGGCGACACGATGGGCGACCACTTGGTGCTCCGCGTCGATCTCGATGGCCCGGTCCTCGCTGACGTGGGGCTCGGCGACGGGATGCTCGAGCCGACTCGCATCGAAGAGGGACGCTTCGCGCAGGGCAACCGCCAGTACCGTCTCGAGGCATTGGAAGACGGGCACTGGCGCTTTCACAACAACGAAGGAGCGATCCCGCCCAGCTTCGACTTCTGGCCCGAGGCCGATGAAGAGCGGCTCGGACGGATGTGCGATCGGCTGCAGACGGACGGGGACTCCGTGTTCCGACAGAACCTCATCTGCCTGCAGCCCGATGGCGATCGCGGAAGCAAGGCCCTGTTTGGCCGTGTTCTCGCGTTGCCTGGGCAGCAGAAGCAGGTCCTCGAAACCGCAGACGCCTTCTGCGAAGTGCTCGACGAAGTTTTTGGTCTGAGCGATCCCGCCTTCCGCGGGCTCTGGCCGCAGGTCCTCGCCCGCCACCAGGAGATCTTCGGTGACAAGGGGCCCGACGAGATCCGGGCCGGCTCCTAGCCGTTGATTCCCGCGCAGAAGATCGAGGTCATGCGTACAGCGGACGAGGGTCGTCGAGGTAGCTGACGATCGCATCGGCGATCGTTTCGCTGGCGTGACCGTCGCCGAAGACGTTCTTCTGCTGGTGCGAGGGCGCGAAGTCGCGAATCGCAGAGAGGATCTTCTCGGTGTCGGCGTCGACGCAGATGTTCCAGCCGTCCTCGACCGTCTCGGGCCACGCGGTAAATGGAAACAGCGTCAGGCACGGACGCCCGGCGAAGTACGCCTCGCGACACACCCCGCCCGAGTCGGTGATGATCATCCGGGCGTCGAGTTGCAGGTTCATGAACTCGACATAGCCCTGCGGCTCGAGCAGGTGGATGTGAGGAGCCGACGCGACCCGGTCGTACCAGCCGACACGCTCGAGGTTCTTTGCGGTGCGCGGGTGAAGCGGGAGCACCACCGGTTCCTCGGCTTGGAGGAAGGCATCGAAGATCGATTTGATGCGCTCATCGGAATCGGTGTTTCGCGCGCGATGGACGGTCGCCAGCAGATACTCGCCAGGGGTGACATCGAGCCGGTCCAGAATCGAAGTGTCGCGGTTGCTCTCGCGCATCGTCATGAACAGGTCGAGCATCACGTCGCCGCTGAGGAATACACCGTCTCGGATTCCCTCGCGTTCGAGATTCGCGACATCGGTTCGCGTCGCACAGAACAGCAGCGCTGCGAAGCGATCCGCGACGATTCGGTTCACCTCTTCCGGCTCCTGCCAGCTGTAGAGACGCGGGCCCGCTTCTACGTGAGCGATCGGGAGACATAGTTTCACCGCGGCGAGCGCGGCAGCGAGTGTCGAGTTCGTGTCGCCGTAGATCAGCAACATGTCCGGACGTTCGGATTCGAGCACCTGCTCGATGCGCACCAACGCATCGGCCGTCTGCTGTGCGTGCGATCCGGAACCCACTGCGAGGTTGTGGTTCGGCTCGGACATCCCGAGCTGTTCGAAGAACACGCCCGAGAGTCCGTGGTCGTAGTGCTGCCCGGTGTGGACCACGATCTCTTCGCAGCGAGATCGCAGCGCGCGAGACACGACCGCTGCCTTGACGAATTGAGGCCGCGCTCCGATGACCGTAACGACTTTGTACATGATCTCGTGCTCGGGGGAGGGAGAAGATCCGAGTCGGCGCAGTATAGGAGACGGCTGCACTGGCGCTAGCCACCGTTCGAGCATGCTAACGTGATGTTGCATCGCGCCTCCAAACCACCTGCTCCGAGAAATCCCAGATCCCGACGCGGGCCGTGTGCACCGGCGTGTCGAAGGAGTCAGGCGGTATGACCGACCGGCAGCCCCCGCCCGCATTCGAGAATCGATCCGAATACGAATTCGACCTGAACCAGTCCTTGCGGATCTCGGGCGAGAACAGCCAGTATTTCTTGCGCGGCCGTGTGCTCGATCTGGCGAACCAGCTGGGCCCGAATCGAACGCCGAGTCGCATCCTCGATTACGGTTGCGGGACGGGGGATACCACGGCGTTTCTCGCCGAGACCTTTCCTCAGGCAGACGTGATCGGATTCGATCCAGCCGAAGGGGCGATTCGCGACGCTCGATCACACCACGGTTCGGATCGTGTCCACTTCGAATTCGGTGCAGAGCTTCCCGCCGGGGAGCGCTTCGACCTCTGCTACGTCAATGGCGTCTTTCACCATATCGAGCCATCGAAACGGGGCGCCGTCGTGCGTCGGATTCACGACTCGCTGTGCGTGGGCGGGCACTTCGCGTTGATGGAAAACAACCCGTGGAACATCGGTGCAAGAATCATCATGAGTCGCATCGAGTTCGATCGGGATGCGATCCCGCTCTCGCCAAGGGAGGCGGAACGTCTGCTGCGCGACGGCGGTTTCGAGTGCGGGAAGGTGCGCTCGCTGTTCTTCTTCCCGGGCCCGCTGGCCATCTTTCGATTTCTGGAGCCGTCGCTCGCACGCCTGCCGCTGGGCGCACAATACTACTATCTCGCGACGAAGACCTGAGGCGCGAGCCAGAACCGGCGAGGTTCGGATCGGGAACCGGGTCGAGTAGCGCGCGAAACACCTGCGCGGGCGGCGGTGCCTCGGGTAGTGTCTGGCGCGCGAAGTGCCGCCCTCCACGCTCCGCGCGTGACCGCACCCGGAGGGCTTGGAGAAGTCATGGGCGTCGTTCCCGGTCTGGATATGCCTCTCGAAGAGGCGATGCTCACGCAGCGCGCGGTTCGCAGGCTCAAGCCGGATCCGGTCGACGACGCGCTTCTGCGACGCCTTCTCGAACTCGCGCTGAAGGCTCCCACCGGATCGAATGCGCAGAACTGGGAGTTCATCGTGGTGCGGGATCCAGCCGTCAAGGCGAAGTTCGCGAAGTTCAACCGGCAGGCATTCTCGCTCTACGGCCGCCTCGGTCGCCGATCCAATCAAGACGATCCGAAGATGATGCGCGTTCTCGATGCGGTGCAGTGGCAAGCCGATCACTTCGAAGAAATCCCGGTACTGATCATCCCCTGCCTCAAGGGGCCTCGGACGCCCTTTCCGGCGATCGCCGCGATCAGCTACTACGGTTCGATCTTCCCGTCCGTGCAGAATTTCCTGCTCGCCGCGCGGGCGGTCGGGCTGGGCGCGGCGCTGATCACGCTTCCGTTGTGGAATACGATCGGCGCGCGGCGTGCGCTCGGCTTGCCGTGGAACGTCACGCCCTGTGCAGTGATCCCGGTCGGCTGGCCGCTCGGCCGTTACGGCCCGACTACGCGGCTTCCGATCGAGGACGTCGTCTCGATCGATCGCTATGGAAACCGTCCGTGGCGCGACGGTGTGTGAGCGTCGGGATCGTCGTCAGTCGCCCGCGTCGAACGCGCCTTTCAGGTGCCGAACAAGCCAATCGGTTCCATCGCCGTTGCATTCGCAGGCGATCACGTCGAAGCGCACCCTCTGGTACCGTCGCCGGTGCCCACGCTGGCTGTGGAGCCAGGCAGCCGCGCCTCGAACCAGCCGCGCCCGTTTGCGCGCATCGACCGCATCCTCCGGGTGACCATACGCACGGGTGCGTCGAGTCTTGACTTCGACGAAGGCGAGCAGTCCACCCCGACTGGCGATGATGTCGATCTCGACCCGATCGACCCGCACGTTGCGGGCGACGATCCGATAACCTCGTCGCATCAGGTATTGGGCGGCACGGCTCTCGCCGGCCGCTCCGAGCGCGATTCGGTCGTTCACGGTAGAACCCCGGGACCGGGGAAACGGGAGGGTAGCGGACCGCATGATTGGCGTAGTCGGTGGTAGCGGAATCTATGAAATCGACGGGCTTCGCGACGCGAACTGGCGACTCGTCGAGTCGCCATTCGGCGCCCCGAGCGATGAAATCCTGGTGGGCTGGATCGGTGAAACCGAGATCGCGTTTCTGCCGCGGCATGGTCGAGGTCACCGGATACCGCCTTCGGAAATCGACTACCGGGCGAACATCGACGCACTCAAGCGCCTCGGCGTGACGGATCTGATTTCCATCAGTGCCTGCGGCTCGCTTCGCGAGCATCTCGTTCCGGGAACGTTCGTACTCGTCGACCAGTTCATCGATCGAACCTTTGCCCGGGAAAAGAGCTTCTTTTCTTCCGGCCTGGTCGCACACGTTTCGATGGCGCAACCGGTTTGCACGCGGCTCGGCGACAAACTCGAGGCGGCAGCCGGAGAACTCGGGATCCCGATGCAACGCGGTGGGATCTACCTGGCCATGGAGGGACCGCAGTTCTCGAGTCGCGCCGAATCCGAACTGTATCGGGCATGGGGTGCAGACGTGATCGGAATGACGAACATGCCCGAAGCCAAGCTCGCCCGCGAAGCCGAGATCTGTTATGCGAGTGTCTCGATGGTGACCGACTTCGACTGTTGGCATGATGAACACGACGCCGTCGAGGTCATCGACATTCTCGAGGTTCTGACCTCCAACGCCGACCTGGGGCGGAACCTCGTGGCTCACGTATCGGGCGAGTTGGCCCAGCGTCCGACGCCGTGTCCGGCGGGTTGTGATCGGGCGCTCGAAGGCGCGATCATCACCGCGCCCGACGCGCGCGATCCCGCCGTGGTCAGCCGACTCGACGCTGTTGCGGGCCGAGTCCTGTAGAATGCGGACCCCGCGAAGCCCCGGGATCCCGTTGCAACCCCTGCCGAGCCGAAACTGGTAAAGGACCGACCGATGGACATCAAGTCACTGATCCGCACGATTCCCGATTATCCAAAGCCCGGAATCATGTTTCGAGACATCACGACACTGCTATCCGATGCGGACGGTGCTCGCGATGCGGTCCGCGCGCTGGCGGATCCGTTTCGCGACCAGAAGATCGAGAAGGTCGCCGGGGTCGAAGCGCGCGGGTTCATCTTCGGTCTGGCAGTTGCGATCGAACTGGGCGTCGGATTCGTGCCGATTCGAAAGCCCGGGAAGCTGCCGTTCGACGTCATCGGTGAGGACTATGCACTCGAGTACGGGACCGATCGCGTAGAGATGCACCTCGATGCGACGTCACACGGGGAACGTGTGCTGTTGGTCGATGACCTGATCGCCACCGGCGGCACGGCCCTGGCCGCCGCCAACGTGATCGACAAATTGGGCGGGAATGTCATCGCGTGCGCGTTCGTAGTCGAACTGCCGGATCTCGGCGGGCGCAAGAGGTTGGAGTCGACCGGGCATCGGGTCGTTTCGTTGTGCGAGTTCGAGGGCGACTGAAAGGGCGACTGAAAAGGCGATTGGAAAGGCGATTGGAAGGGCGATTGGAAGGACGACTGAAAAAGCGAATGAAAGGGCGAACCAATTTGCGGCAGCGTCAATGATCGTCGAGGGCGTCGCGCGCCGAAGTATCTGGTTGGGCCGGGACGGCCGCAGCGTCGAGATCATCGACCAGACCCGTCTGCCGCACGAGTTCGTCGTTCGGACTCTGGTCGATCTCGACCAGGCCGCAGAGGCGATTTCGGCGATGTGGGTCCGTGGTGCACCGCTGATCGGTGTGACTGCAGCCTACGGTGTCGCTCTCCAGATGAATGCCGATGCAAGTGACGCCTCGTTGGCGCACGCAGTCGACACGCTCGCTGCGACTCGGCCCACAGCCGTGAACCTGCGCTGGGCATTGGAAGAGATGAAGTCGACGCTGGCTGGCGTGGCCTCCACGGACCGAAGTTCGGCGGCCTATCGACACGCTGGAAAGCTGGCCGAAGACGACGTCGAGACGTGTCGCAAGATCGGCGAGCACGGCGTGACGTTGATCGAAGCGATTGCCGAGCGACGCGGCGATGGAGGACCGATCCAGATCTTGACGCACTGCAATGCCGGATGGTTGGCGACGGTCGACTGGGGAACCGCTCTCTCCGCGATCTATCGCGCTCACGACTCCGGCATTCCGGTGCACGTCTGGGTCGATGAAACGCGCCCCCGCAATCAGGGGGCCAGCCTGACGGCATGGGAACTCGGACAGCATGGCGTGCCCCACACAGTGATTGCAGACAATGCGGGTGGCCATCTGATGCAACACGGTCGTGTCGACCTGTGCATCACCGGATCGGATCGAACGACGGCCACAGGAGATGTCTGCAACAAGATCGGAACCTACTTGAAGGCGCTTGCCGCGCACGACAACGGCGTCCCCTTCTACGCGGCATTGCCGCATTCGACGATCGATTGGGATCTCAGCGACGGCGTTGCCCAGATTCCGATCGAAGAGCGTGACGGCGCCGAATTGCGTCGGTTCAGTGGACCGACCCGCGAGGGTCACATCGTCGAAATCAGCGTGCTTCCGGATTCGACTCCGGTCGCGAACCCCGCGTTCGACGTGACGCCGGCGCGGCTCGTAACGGGGTTGATCACGGAGCGCGGTGTGTGTGAGGCATCCAGACAGGGGTTGTTGGGGCTCTATCCCGAACGCGGAGGCGAAACGACGCAATCGTGTGAGTCGTCCGAGGCGTGAGCGTGTTGTTCATCGTCGCGACGCCGATTGGCAACCTCGAAGACATTACGCTCCGCGCCATCCGAGTGCTCGGCGAAGCCGAGCTGGTGTTGGCGGAGGACACGCGGCGGACGCGCGTTCTGCTCGATCGGCATGGCATCGATGCTCGGCCGCTGTCTCTCCACGCTCACAACGAGGCCTCTCGTATCGACCGCGTCGTCGCGACCCTCGAAGCGGGTGGTGACGTCGCGTTGGTGTCCGATGCTGGCACGCCGCTGATCTCGGACCCGGGCGAACGGCTCGTCGCCGCGGTCGCAACCGCCGGTTACGAGGTGTCTCCGGTGCCAGGGGCTTCGGCGGTTTCGAGTGCGCTTTCGGTATCGGGGATTTCCGCGGCGCCGTATTCGTTCGTGGGCTTCCTTCCGCGTCGAAAAGGAGAGTGCGAGCGACTCCTCGTCGCGCTTCGCGACCGCCCCGACACGTTGGTGTTCTTCGAGTCCCCGCACCGCGTGGCCGCGACGCTCGAACGCCTGGCTGCGGTGCTCGGCAACCGGCGCGGCTGCGCTGCACGCGAACTGACCAAGCGCCACGAACAGATCGCCCGCGGAACGCTCGAAGAACTCGCCGAGCTGTTCGCCGATTCGGCTCGAGGCGAGTTCACACTGGTGGTCGAAGGCGCGCCAATCGCCGAGCCGGCCACCGACCCGAGAGAACTCGATTCGCGGATTCGTGACCTCCTGGTCGAGGGCCTCACACCGCGCGAAATCTCGAAGCAGTTGGCGTCCGAATCCGGCATCCAAAAACGAGCGATCTACGCCCGAATCATCGAGATCAAAGAAGAGCCTGATAGTCCCCTCGATTCATGACCCAGATCTCGCAACACGGCCCGCATCCCCAAGGGGCCAACCGGCCGTCACGAACCGTCACGAACTACGAAAGTAGTTTCACCAACCCTTCTTCGTCGAGGATCTCGATCTCGAGTTCTTCTGCTTTCTTGGCCTTGCTGCCTGGATCGGTTCCGACGACGACGTAAGACGTCTTTTTCGAAACCGATCCGGTGACCTTGCCACCCTGCTGCTGGATGAGACGCTTGGCTTCGTCGCGTGTCATGGTTGCGAGACCGCCCGTGAGCACGAAGGTCTTCCCTTTCAGCGCGTCCCCGCCCGGAGCGGCGGGTTCTGCAGTCGGCCAGTGCACTCCGAGTTGCTGCATCTGGGCGATTTCTTGCCGATTGCGCTCATCGGCGAAGAAGGCCGCGAGACTCTCGGCGATCGTGGGTCCGACTCCGTCGATCGCCTCGAGTTCTTCCTGCGTGGCCGCGAGGATTGGGGCGATGTCACCGAATTGGCCGGCGAGAAGTTCGGCGACACCTTCTCCCACGTGTCGGATCGAGAGTGCGATCAGAAAGCGGCTGAGCGTCGTATCGCGCGCGCGCGCGATGCTGGCCACGAGGTTGCTCGCGGACTTCTCACCCATTCTCTCGAGTTTGCCCAGCATGTCGGCATCGAGCCGGAACAGGTCGGACATACGCGCGACGAGCCCGCTTTCGACCAGTTGCGCGACCATTTTCTCCCCGAGACCTTCCACGTCGAGGGCGCCTCGGCTCGCGAAATGCCGCAGGTTGTTGACGAGTTGTGCGGGACAATCGATGTTCGGGCAGCGGGTGACGACTTCGTCTTCGAGCCGCACGGCAGCATCGCCACACACTGGGCAGTGACTCGGCAGCCGATAGCGTCGCGTGCCCTTGGGGCGCTTCTCGATGACGACCTTGACGATCTGCGGAATCACATCGCCGGCTCGCTGTACGACGACGGTGTCCTTGACCCGAACGTCTTTCCGCTCGATCTCATCCTGGTTGTGTAGCGACGCGCTCGACACCGTCACGCCGCCGACGTGGACGGGGGACAGCTTCGCGACGGGTGTCAGTGCGCCGGTCCGTCCCACCTGAACTTCGATACTTTCGACAACGGTCGTTTCCTGCTGCGGTGGAAACTTGAAGGCAATCGCCCAGCGCGGTGCGCGCGACAGCGTGCCCAATTCGCGCTGCTGATCGAGGCGATCGAGCTTGATCACGGTTCCATCGATTTCGATGGGCTGGGTGTTGCGACTGGCCAGGATCTTTTCGTGGTAGGCGACCACCGCCTCGGCGTTCGGGCACAGCTCCACGTCCGGGCTGACACTGAACCCCCACGCGGTCAGGCATTCGAGAATCTCGCTTTGGCGGACCACGTTCCCTGGGAGGCCCTCGGCGACCGCGTAGGCGCGAAAATCCAATGCGCGGAGCCGGTCCGTGTCGATGTCGTGAAGTTGCCGCAACGAGCCGGCCGCGGCGTTGCGGGGATTGGCGAATGGCTCGGATCCGGCTTCGAGGCGATTGCGGTTGAGCCTTTCGAAGGCCGCGACGGGAAGTGTCACCTCCCCGCGAACCGAAAGGCGACTGGTCGGGGCCGAGTCGTTCAGTGCCAGTGGAACCGTCTGGCAGAATCGCAGGTTCGACGTCACGTCCTCGCCGACGCGCCCGTCTCCTCGCGTGACACCCACCACGAGCCGTCGTTTTTCGTAGACCAGCTCGATCCCCGCGCCGTCGAGCTTGGGTTCGCCGAGGTAGGGCACGTCGCCTTCGATTTCGAGTACCCGACGAACGCGTTCATCGAAGGCACGCATCTCGTCGCTGCCCATTGCGTTGTCGAGCGAAAGCATCGGCACCCGATGCGCAACCTGTGTAAAGCCGGTAGCCGGCGGCGCCCCGACGCGCTCGCTGGGAGAATCGGGCTGTTTCAGTTCGGGAAACGCGTTCTCGAGGTCGACCAGTTCGCGGTACAAGTCGTCGTATTCGGCGTCGCTGATCTGCGGCTGATCCTCCACGTGGTACAGCCGAAGGTGGAGGTTGAGTTCGGTCACGAGTGCCGCGATTCGAGCAGCGGCTTTTTCTCTCGATCTCGACGATGACATGGAGTCCCTGGTTCGAATGCGCCCGAACGGAAATGTCGGAGGATTCTATCAAAGCCGCCGTAGAGCGCCTTGCCAGCAGCGCGCATCGACGCCTGGACCTTCCCGCGACAATCCTGGGTCAGGCTCCTAGACTTCCGGCCATGGCGGAAAGCTCACACGTGTTGACGATCGTGATCCCGGCCCTCGACGAAGAGGAGGCCATTGGAAGTACGATCGAGCGCTGCCTGGCCGCGCGCGACACGATCATCGCCAACAGTGCAGTCGAAGAAGTCGAAATCATCGTCGTCAGCGATGGGTCGACCGATCGCACCGAAGCGATCGCCAAGAGCTTCGACGACGTGACGGTGCTGGTCTTCGAGGCCAACCGGGGATACGGCGCGGCCATCAAATGCGGCTTTGCGTATGGACGCGGTGACCTGGTGTCGTTCCTGGATGGGGATGGGACCTGCGATCCACGGCTGTTCGCCGATTTCTGTCGCGCAATGGACGAAGAGGAAGCCGACCTGGTACTCGGCTCACGGATGGGCCCCGATAGCCAGATGCCACTGATCCGAACCATCGGCAACACGTTGTTCGCCCATTTGCTCGGCGTGTTGAGCGATCGTTCGATCGAAGACACCGCGAGCGGAATGCGGGTGATCCGACGCGACTGCCTCGGAGATCTGTATCCGTTGCCCGACGGATTGCACTTCACGCCGGCGATGAGCGCGCGCGTTCTGCTGGAAGACAAATTGAAGATCATCGAGCGCCCGATGCCCTACGCGGAGCGGGTCGGCGACTCGAAGCTCAGTGTGGTCAAAGACGGCGTTCGCTTCTTCGTGTCGATCGTCCAGGCGGCCGCGACATTTCAGCCCGCGCGTCCGGTCCTGATGGCGGCGGGCCTGCTGTTCGCCGCATCGCTGGTCGTCGGTTCTCTGCCGGTGCTGTTCTATGCACGAGAGGCGCGCCTCGAGGAGTGGATGATCTACCGGTTGCTGCTGGCTTCGCTGCTGGTCACGACTTCTTCGATCTTCGTTTGCGTGGCCGTCGTCGCCGACAAGATCGCTTCGACGGCGCGCGGTCGACCGCCTGCGACGAGCGGGGTGACGGGAATGCTGGTGCGCCTGTTCACGCCGCGGAATCGTCTCGTGGGCTGTGCGGCATTGGCAGCCATCGCGATGCTCGTGGTCTGGCCCGGCATCTGGGAGTACGTCTCCAGCGGAACTGTCGAGATGCACTGGTCGCGGGCCACGCTGGCGTCGCTTCTGTTGGTTCTGGCAGCAGTTCTGGCAAGCGCAACTTTTCTGTTGAACATGCTCGAGCTGATCAGTGCGAATCGCGCCGAACAACCCCGAATTCAGCCCCCGGAGCGTATCCACCCGCCCCGCGAGGTCTGAATCGACCCCGCGCCGAGCCTCGGTTTCTTACCGCCGATCGGCCGCAAGCCTCTGAATCCACAAGAAATTTCGCGTTAAAGCTGCAGCCCGGTCGAGGCGATCAGTGACTTGGATCGGTGTGCTCTGCCTGTGTACGAACATACGTACGGGAGGGGCGTTTCGCGGTCTGCCAGGGGGTTCAATGGGCCAGCCCGCCAAGCCGCGAGAGTACCATCCTCGGATTCCCGATTGGGAAGGCCTGGCTGCAAGCATTCCCAGCGGAACCGTGCTGACCCAGGGCAAGCAAATCGTCTGGGCCAATGACCGGATGGCTGAACTGGCCGGGGTCGCGACGGTTGAACTGCTGCATGGGTTGTTCTTGGCGGATCAGTTCTCCGACACCGGCGGCGGACTGCCGGATCCGGAGTCGCCTCGTGCAATCGAGTGCGCGTTGGTTCGGCCCGACGGCGAAACACGAATCGTCAGCTGCCGACCCGTGGACGTTCGATTTCCCAAAGGAATCTCAGGCAACGGCCTGACCGGGTCCTGTGTCTGGTCGATCGAAGATGTCAGTCACGCACGAAGGCTCGAGTCGGAGCTGTTGCGGATGAGCAAGGAGTTGCACGGCGCGAATCGCGAACTGGTCGGGCTGCGTGAACGTGTGCGGCGCGAGAGCAACGAGCGCGAAGAACTGCTGACGGTCGTCAGCCACGAGTTGCGCACTCCCGTCACGATCATCAACGGCTACAACCGGTTGATTCTGTCCGAGCAAGTGGGTCCCATCACTGAGGAGCAGCGGCGCTTTCTGACTGAGAGCTCCAAAGCCTGCCATCGCCTCGATGCCTTCATCGGCAACCTGCTCGAAGCGGGACGCTCCGGTTCGGATGGCGAAGTGCTCGAGATCGAACATGGTGCGCTGGCACCGGTGATCGATGGGGTGGTAGAGGGGCTCTTTCCACTTCTCGAAGAGGCCGGGCTCCGGCTCGAAGTCGAAGTGGCCGCCGATGCCGATCGGGCGCGCTTCGATCGTCTGCGTCTGGATCAGATCCTGAACAATTTGGTCGCAAACTCAATCAAGTTTTCTCCTGTCGGAGGAACGATCCGAATCGAGACGCGTCGGCTGCCCCGTGATTCGAACTGCGGCCGTCGAGAGAGTGTCGAGATCGCCGTCTACGACCAAGGTCCGGGAGTGGCTCTTCCGGATCGGGATCGGATCTTCGAGCCGTACACACAGGTCGGTGAGCAGAGTCGAGCCGGCGGCATGGGCCTGGGGTTGGCGATCTGTAAGCGACTCGTCGAAGCGCATGGGGGCTCGATCGCGGTTCGGGCTCGGCGCGACCGTGGCAGCGCGTTCGTTTTTACGCTGCCGCTAGGCGACGAGCCGTCTGAATCGAGCCGTGAGGGAGGAGCGTAGGCGGATGGCGCGAAAGCAATCAGCAACCGGTCGGTTGGGCAGTCCGGCGGAATTCGGCAGCAATTTTCGCGTGTTGGTCGTCGATGACGCCGAGGGCATCCGCACCTATCTGGCCAGCCTGCTCGAGCTGAAGGGATACGATGTGGACACGGCCGAAGATGGCCGCCGCGCGCTGGCACTGCTCGAAGGCGGCGCTGCACCGGATGTGATCATCCTCGATGTCATGATGCCGGGCCTCGACGGCATCGAAACGCTGCGTCGCATCCGCGAAATGGATGAACTCGTCCCGGTGATCATGCTCTCGGTCGTCGGCAAGGCGAGCACGATCGTCGAGGCGATGCAGTTGGGAGCTGCCGATTACATCAACAAGCCTTTCGAGGAAGAGGAACTCGAACTCACTCTCGAAAAAGTTCTCGAAAAAAAGGCGCTCGAACGTGAGCGGGAGGACTTGAACAACGAACTCGAGCAGTACCGCGATGGAGTGGTGTGGTCGAGCCAGCCGATGCAGGAAATCCGAAACGTGCTGGAGCAGGTAGCGGATACTGACGTCACGGTTCTGATTCAGGGCGAAAGCGGCGTCGGCAAGGAGATTGTTGCACGCACCGTTCATGGCATTTCTTTGCGATCGGAAAAGCCGTTCGTCAAGGTGAACTGCGCGGCGCTTCCCGAGGATCTGCTCGAGAGCGAGCTGTTCGGGTACGAGAAGGGAGCCTTCACGGGAGCCTTCGGGCGCAAACCCGGAAAGTTCGAGACAGCGAACCACGGCACGATGTTCCTGGACGAAATCGGCGAGATGAGCCCCGCGCTGCAAGCCAAGCTGCTGCAGGTGCTGCAGGATCACGAGTTCACGAGGCTGGGTGGCAACGTCGAAGTCTGCGTCGACGTACGTGTCGTATGCGCGACGAATCGGAACCTGGAACAGATGGTTCGAGAGGGAGCGTTTCGCGAGGACCTGTACTTCCGCATGAACGTCGTGAACGTGACGATTCCGCCGCTGCGAGAACGACGAGAGGAGATTCCAGATTTCGTCGACACCTTCATTCGACGCTATGCGCCGATCTATGAGAAGCCGGCAGTGCGATTCAGTCCAGCTTTGATGGAAGCATTCGGCCGCTATGCATTCCCGGGGAATGTGCGCGAGCTCGAGAACATGGTGAAGCGAGTCCTGGTTCTCGGCAGCGAGGACCCGGTCCTGAACGAACTCGCCGAGAAGGGTGCGAGTGGTCGACCTGGCGGATATGGTGCGCTGATCGAGTTGATCGAAGAGGCCGCAAAGACAGCCGGCGAGGTCCCTCTGCGGGAGGTCGGACGCATGGCTGCGCAGGAAGCCGAGCGCGAGACGATCGGCCGGGTGCTGCATCACACCGATTGGAATCGCAAGCAAGCGGCGCGTCTACTCGGCATCAGCTACAAGACCTTGTTGCAGAAGATCCGCGGCTGTGGGCTGGAACCCGTCTAGGCTCGACGATTGAGGAGTGGCCTCGATCGAGAGCCTGAGGCTCGCCGATGAGGGGCCGACATGTTGGGTATCAGCCTCCTCGACAATCCGATTCGGCAATACGCGTGGGGATCGCGGACCGCAATCGCTCGGCTCCAACGTCGTTCGAGTCCGACACGCGAACCCGAAGCGGAACTCTGGATGGGCGCCCATTCCGCCGCTCCGTCTCGTCTTCGCCAGCACGGCTCGCTGCCGCTGACCGACCTGCTCCGCGACCGGCCGAGCGAAGTACTCGGGCTGCGCGTGTCGACGTGGTTCAGTTCGGGGTTTCCGTTTCTGCTGAAAGTGCTCGCAGCCGATCAACCTCTGTCGATCCAGGCCCACCCGAATGAACGGCAGGCGCGCGAGGGTTTCGAGCGCGAAAACGCAGCTGGAATCGCGCCGGATGACCCGACGCGAAACTACCGCGATCCTCATCCCAAGCCCGAGTTGATCTGTGCGTTGACTCCGTTCTGGGCACTGCGTGGGTTTCGCGATTCAGTCGAGATCGTCCGCGAATTTCGAAGTTTTTGCATCGACGAGTTTTCGCACGAGGTCGACACACTGGAGCGAGAAGGCGATGGCCGAGGCCATCGGCACTTCTTCGCGTCCCTGATGAACGCCGATGCCGATCGCGTGGCTCGCGCCATCGCGCAGGCGGTCGTGCCGGCTGTCGAAACCCCGACCTCGCGTTGGTTCGCGAAACTCGCATCGGCCTATCCGAGGGACGCCGGCGCGCTCGCACCGCTGTTTCTGAACGTTGTGCGCCTCGAAGCGGGCGAAGCCATGTACCTCGATGCCGGCGAACTCCACAGCTACCTCGAAGGCGTCGGG
>JAJDAM010000593.1 GCA_029261905.1 Deltaproteobacteria bacterium | reverse complement strand
GCCTTCGAGATTGGACGAAATTTTGCGTCCGCCCCGCGTCGGCGGGCCGGAGCGTGGGAGCGTCTGGTCGAACATCCATTGCCGGACTGGTCGTAGCCTTTTCACTACATCTCGTATTTGGATGCGCATCCGAGCCGGTTCCGACCAAGCCGTCCATTTCGACGTCGAGTCCGATCGCAGCCATCTTGTCCCGAGCGATCCAGATCAAGACCGTCAACCCACCGGGGGATGAGAAACCTCTCGCAGAATACTTTGCCTCGGTGATGCAAGTCGCGGGCATCGAGTCTCTCGTCGTCGATACGCCAAGCGGCGAGTCGCAGATCGGTCGCGCGGCCGCCTGGGGAGTCGTGCGCGGATCGGGCAAGAAGCGTCCGATCGTGTTGCTGTCCCACCTCGACGTGGTCCCGGCGCAATCCGATCAATGGGACGACGATCCCTTCGCTGGCATCATTCGCGATGGCTACGTGATCGGCCGCGGCGCACTCGACGCAAAGGGCGTAGGCGTGGTGCACTTGATGACGATGCTCGCGCTCGCCGAACGCCGGGACCCGCTCGACCGCGACGTGATCCTGTTGGCGACGCCCGACGAAGAGAGCGGTGGTCTCGACGGTGCGGGCTACATCGCCAGCCATCGGTCCGACCTGCTCGGTGGCGCCGAATACCTGCTGACCGAGGGTGGCGGCATCTTGGACCGCGGCGAGCCGCAAGCCGACCTCTGGCGGATCGGCGTGGTCGAGAAGAGTCCGTGTTGGATGCGCCTCACCGCCCACGGACCCGCGGGACACAGTTCTGTGCCTCCTCGAGACGCCGCGGTCCCCAGGCTGATCGCAGGACTCGACCGCGTCAACCAATTGGAGTTCCCGATTCGCGTCGTCCCCGAAGTCCAGGCGATGTACCACGCGCTGGCACCGATCGCGGCTCCCGAGGATGCATCCGCGTATGCGGACCTCGAAGCCCAGCTCGAAAACGACCCCGCTTTCCGAAACCGATTCATGACGCTTCGTTTCCAGGCCGCGCTCGTCAGCAACACGATCACAGCTACCGTGCTCCAGGGCAGTTCGCGCACCAATGTGCTTCCCGCTCGAGCGATCGCGCATCTCGACGCCCGACTGCTGCCCGGTGAAAACTGCGACCAATTCACCGACTCGATTCGGCACGTCATCGCCGACCCCGGTATCAGCGTCGAGAACCTGTTGTCGTTCGATACCCAGAGTTCGCCGACCGATACCGCGCTCTACGAGGCGATCGAAGCCGTTGCTGCCCGCCAGACGCCTGCCGCGCCTACGGTGCCCTCAGTGACCATCGGCTTTACCGATGCTCACTATTTTCGCGATATCGGGATCATCTCGTACGGTTTCACTCCCCGGGCGCTGCGACGCGAAGACGGACGGGGCGTGCACGGTCACGACGAACGCGCCGCCATCGCGCCGCTCGCCGAAGCGGTCGCGACGCTGCTGAATATTCTCGACGAACTCGACCTCCGCGACTGATATTCCGAGGTTGGAGGGCACGCCACTGGCCCCACCGGACTGGCACGGCCCGAATCCCCGAGGGGATTCATTGCCCGATAGCGACGTACGTCATTTGTTCGATGGACGGTGCTCGGTGCGGATGGATCCTGATCTCCGACTCGGGGTACCCTCGAAAGGTCGGAGGCGAATCACATTGATCTTGCAAGAAAGCGGACAGTGGAATCGGCGCTGGGCGATCGCAGCCATCATCGGTGGGATCGGGCTGCTGATGACCTTGGAGATCATCGAAGAGCCCGATCTGACCTTTTCGGAAATCCTGTTCGAGATGCTCGAACCCACGCTGCTGGTGATGACGGCGGCCGGCGTGATCCACCTGCTCGGCCGGATGCAGCGCCAACACCAGGAGCAGCTGTTGTTGGTTCGCGATCTGGAAGTGGCCCGCAACGAGGGTGAAAAATGGCGGATGGACATGCGCGAACTCGTCCGCGGGCTCGGTTCCGCGATCGACGCGCAGTTCGACCGCTGGAAGCTGACCCCGGCCGAGCGCGAAGTGGCCATGTTGATGCTCAAAGGGCTCAGCCACAAAGAGATCGCGGCGATCCGAGATGCCAGCGAGCGCACCGTCCGCCAGCAGGCGCGCGCCATCTACTCGAAGGCGAACCTCAGCGGGCGCGCCGCGCTGTCGGCCTTCTTCCTCGAAGATCTGCTACTGCCGGTCGAACAGCAGAGTTGAAGCCGGCACGCCTAGAACGCAATCGAGATCGTCGCAAAGGCTCCGTACGCCCAGCGGGTGTGCTCCGGGCCGAATGCTTCGCCACCACGAAAGAATGATCCGGTCCCCTGGCCCTCGAGCCGGCGCCAGTGCTTCAACGCCAGAATGGCGTCGATGCTGTGTCCGAGATCGCGGTGTCGGCCGGTGAGTTCTGGATCGAGCCGCGCATTGCGCAAAGACGTCGTGGGATCGAATAAACGATAGTAGTGGTAGACGAAGTCCAACGAACTGGCATCGAACAGTGAAATGCCGACTCCAACGGTCGCGATGTGGAGATTCGAAAGCTCGGGTTCCAGCAATGCGCCGTAGCGGCTGAAGCTGAGCACTCCGCCGAAACCCGGCTCGTTGCTGTAGAGCCCCGTCTGGCGAAACGAGCGGTCGTTGCCCGTTTCGGGATGGCGCTCGCCGGAACCAACCGCGTATCCGAACGTGACGCGCGGCTCGCAATCGAATGGAGCGATCCAGGTCGCACCCAAGTCGAGCGCCCAGCCCGATACGCTGCGGCTCAGACGTCGTTCCACCTCGCTCTTCCGATTCGTGACGTCCTCGAACAGCAGCCGCTTCTCGCGACCCGTCACCCATGCGCCATCGATCCAATAGCCAAAGATGCCAGACGATTCCGTTTCGATCGCACCCGTTGCACGAACCCCCAGCCAGGTCAGTGTGGCGTCCGATTCGTCTTCTCGTTCGATCTTGACGACTTTCCCGACACGTTCGGTCCGCGAGTCGTCCTGGTGATACAACGCGAACGCCTGGACGGCGTGGTTTTCCGCCCAGTCCCACGAAGCTTCTCCGAAAATGCGCCATACCCCGTCCTGTTCGGGGTCGATGAAATCGCGATCCGTTCGATCGGGTAGGACTTCGCGAGCGAGCGCGACGACGATCTCGGCCTGATCGGTTTCGTACAACACGCGAACCGCGTCGAGATCATCGTCCCACCACCAACGTCGATCGTCTTCGAAGTCGAGCCGGCCGATATCCACGCTGAACCCGGAACCGCCGATGTTTTCGGAGACCATCCAGATCTCACCGCGCTGGACGAACTGGTTCGATACCGGGTCGGGAACGTCCGACCACAGATCCTCTTCCATCGCGAGCCGAAACTGGACGAACAGCGAAAGCGGTTCACCGAACGTGTAGAAGAACTCCGTCTCGATCTCCTGCTCGAGCAGGAACCCGTCGTAATCGCCTCCAGAGTCTCCAAGACCGAGACGACGGATCGGTTCGAGGTTCAGTTCGTATTGGCCGCTGACGGTCAGCGTGTGCCCGAACAGCGTCGTGTGCCACGGATCTTCGAGCCGATTTTCGTCCTCGCGCTCCGTCAATCGCTCGCGGAGCTGCTGCTCTTCGGCTTCTTGCGCGAAGGCGTTCCACGAAACCGACACCAAGACCAGCGTCAGCCCAACCAGTTTTCGGACGCCGATCATCTGCGAGGTAGATTACGCGCAAAGGCCCGCCCGGCAAGATGGGTTGCCGGGCGGGCGTCGCGTGGTGCCCTGTTTCGCAGCCCGCGACTTCGCGGGCAACTACAGGTCGTCGCACTTCGAGTGGACGGTGCACGCGACCAGTTCGCTGATCTCGCCAGATTCGAGATTGACTTCGAGAAACTT
>JAJDAM010000592.1 GCA_029261905.1 Deltaproteobacteria bacterium | reverse complement strand
CTCGGGAAGGCCGAGATCGAACCGAGCCCGATGGCGACCGCTTACCTCGTCGAGCTGCTCGATGAGAGGATCCGCGCCCCCGAGCCCGAGATCGACACGGCCCCTGCACTCGCCTCGGAACTTCTGACCGCACAGCAGGATTGCGGTACCCCGCGGATCCGCCGGATGCGTAGCCTCGGCGACCGCGCACTGTTCGTATCCGGCTTCTTCGGCGACTCGCTGGCCCGCAAGCTCGTCGATATCGACTACTACCGTCAGATCGGCCGAACCGCCTACGGAGACGTCGCGAGTGGGTTGTCGAGCCGCGGTTCGGGTCGAAACTGGAGCCGACTCTACGGGGAGCTGTCCAGCCGGTTCGGCGAATTCGTCGATGTCCTCGCCGAAATCGGCGACCAATCCCGGCCAGATCGCTCGCCAGACGTCCTGCGATTGCACGAACGATTCTTGCTCACAGGGAGCCAACGGGATCGGCAACGGCTGATCGAGTGCGGCCAGCAGCCGCCAGACCCGAGAAGCCGAAAATGGTGGCAATAGCGACGGAGGGCCGGCTGCCTGCTGGACGGTTGCCGGGCGGATCTGCGCTGCAGCGAGCCGTGGCGATCGCACAGGATTCGATCACCCGTATCTACCGTCTGGAACTCGATTTTCGCGCCGAGAATTTCGTCGTAGCGGCAGAGACGGCTCGCGCGATTCTCCCCACGGACAGTCCGCGATCCGGGGTCGTGATTCTGGAAGGCATCGATGCCGATGCGATCGAGATCGGCCTCTACGTAGACCCGGAGGACGCTGACGATCCCAACACGGTGATCGAAGAGACGAGCCACCTCGTGTACCTCGGTTGGCTGGCGCACCGCGACCTTTCGGTGTCTCGTCTGGTCCTGGAACTCCAGGGAGAGGTCGACCGCTATGCGGTCGCGAAAGTGACTGGCCGCGACGGCATGAATCATTTCGAGCATTTCGCCTGGGCCGATTGGATGGACGCCGACACGAAACAGCTCTACCGCGAGGCCCATCGTCGGGCTCACGGCTATTGCCGTGCATTGGAACGACGCTTTCCACATCGTCGCGATACCCCCGGCCTCCTGGCCGAGTTGCGACGCTACTACCGGGCCAGCCCGGACCAGAAACTCCACCCACCCAGCTGACACCATCCTCCGGGGTTGACTTTCGTCTCTTGTTCGTCAAATCTCCGAGGCGAACAAAAACCGAAGGGCTGGACGCCGTGCTGCGATCGCGGTCCACGACGAACCGGGCACGACCGTCACCAACGAACAGCAACGAACAGCAACGAACAGGAGGGAGGCATCCAATGGCGCTCACACGGCGGCAGCGCGAAGTCTACGATTACATTCGCGACTTCGTAGCTGATAACGGCTACTCCCCGAGCCTCGAAGAGATTGGCGCGCACTTCAATTTGTCGTCTGTGGCCACCGTGCACAAGCACGTCCAGCACCTCGTCGACAAGCGCTTCCTCCGCAAAGCCTGGAACCGCTCCCGCTCCGTCGAGCCGATGGAAGAACCGGCAAGCGGAACGGTCTCGTTGCCGCTGCTCGGAACGGTCGCAGCAGGTGCGCCGATCGAAGCCATCGAGGTAGCGGAGACCTTTGACGTGCCGCAGGACCTCGTATCGCGGCGAGGCGAAAGCTACGTGTTGCGGGTGCGAGGCGAGTCGATGATCGACGAGCAGATTCGCGACGGCGACTATGTGGTCGTCGAGAGTCGCTCGGAGGCGCGCGATGGCGAGACGGTTGTCGCTCTCGTTCGCGGAACGGAAGCGACCCTGAAGAAATTCTATCTGCGCGGGGACACCGTGCGCTTGAAGCCGGCGAACACGACGATGGAACCGATCGATGTACCCAGCAGAGACGTCGAGATCCAAGGGATCGTTCGAGGATTGGTGCGCCGCTACTGAGCGTCTGCTGCGCCGAAAGGGTCGCGCGCCGAGCCACTCCGCGGCCGATGCCACGACGTTCCGTGAGGACGCTGCCCATCACGCGGGACCGCGACCGCAGACGCTTTGATTGAACTCGGCCACGCGCCGGGCTAACCTCGCGGATACTTCTTTATTTTCAGTAGGTTGCGGAATTGCTTCGAATCACGCGCGCCATCGATTTTTCGACATCGCTTCGTTACTGGCGGGGAGACCTGTCCGATGTCGAGAACGCCGAGCTGTTTGGTCCGCTGTCTCGACAGCACGGGCACAACTACCGACTCGAAGTCACGTTGCTCGGTGAGCCGGATCCGTTGACGGGGATGGTGCTCGACTTGAAGGATCTGCAGCAGATTCTCGACGACGAAATCATGACCCGCTTCGATCATCGCGATTTGAACAACGACACCCCGTACTTCGAAAAGAAACCGCCGACTCCGGAAAACTTCGTGCAGGTGATCTACGAGATCTTGAAGTCAGCGGTCCCCGATGATCTGCTCGACAGGGTGCGCCTGCACCAGGACTCGGACGTCTGGGTGGACGCCTTCGAGGCGCCCTCGCCGACGTGATCGAGCGCACCCACAGCTATGAGATTTCCGCGGCTCATGTGTTGAGCCATCCGTCCTTGTCCGATGCGGAAAACCGCGCGTTGTATGGGAAGTGCGCGAACCCCGGAGGGCACGGCCACAACTACGGAATCGAAGTGACCGTGGGCGGCCGCGTCGACGATCGCAGTGGCCAGCTCGTAGCTGCCGGGTTGCTCGACCAGATCTTCGACGAACGGATCCGCCAGCGTTTTGCCAGCCGACTGTTGAACGACGACGTGGCCTTCGGCGATCTGGTCCCGACCGCGGAGAACATCGCGGTCGTCGTTCACGCCGATCTCGCAGCCGAAATCGCGCAGCGTACCACCGCACACCTCGTCCGCGTCCGAGTAGTCGAGACACGACGAAATTCATCGACTATTGGAGCCCCCGAATGACCGACGACCACGACCCGATCGAACCCCTGATTTCGACCTTGCTCAAGGAAGTCGGCGAAGACCCGGGGCGTGATGGTCTCGCGCGCACGCCGAAACGCGTCGCGCAGTCGATGCGGTTCTTTACTTCCGGCTACGAGCAGGACCCGAAGCAGGTCCTCAACGACGCGATGTTCGACGTGACCTATGACGAAATGGTTCTGGTCAAGGACATCGAGTTCTACAGCCTGTGCGAACACCACATGTTGCCGTTCTTCGGTCGCGTACACGTTGCGTACATCCCGAACGGACGGGTGCTCGGGCTGTCGAAGATTCCCAGGCTCGTCGAGATGTTCGCGCGGCGGCTGCAAGTCCAGGAGCGATTGACGACGGATATCGCCCAGACACTCGAAGAGCTGTTGGAGCCGAAGGGGGTAGCGGTCGTGATCGAGGCCATCCACCTGTGCATGATGATGCGCGGTGTCCAGCAACAGAATTCGTCGGCCACCACGAGTTCGATCCGCGGCGAGTTCGAACGCGACCCCAAGACACGGGCCGA
>JAJDAM010000591.1 GCA_029261905.1 Deltaproteobacteria bacterium | reverse complement strand
CTTCGCGTCCTGCAACTTCGGCAGCACGCACCACGTCCGAGAGCTTCGCGCCCTTCTTGCGCGCAGCGCGCTTGCAGTCGTCGTATTCGGCCGAGACGGATGCACCGCCTTCGTCGTCCCAGACCACTTTGACCCGTATCCGTCCGAATTCCGTCATCACATTGCGCGACTCACGCCGCAGCCTGATGCGATCGCTCTCGGTCGCACGAACACCGATCGCGGTCGATTCGCTCATCAGCAGGCGGGAGAGCGCGACCCGGTCCGCCGGCTGGGCAATCACCCGAACCCCGAAGCCGGGGCGGTTCTTCTTCATTTGCAGGTGCTGGATCGACACATCGAGCGCTCCGGCTTCGAGCAATCGCTCGAGCAGATAGTCGAAATGTTCGGGTACGAAATCATCGAGGTGTGTTTCGAGCGTGACCACGCGATCCGCATCAAAGCCGCCCGAGCGCCCGATCACCGCGCGGAGCACGTTGGGCATGGGACCTTCGCGATCGTTGCCTGCGCCGTGCCCGATCGCTTCCACCGTCATCGCCGGAAGCGTACGAAACTCGTCGACGACCGTCTTCAAGATCGCAGCGCCAGTCGGCGTGACGGTTTCCCAGGCGACGTGTGCGGGAACGGTGGGGATACCGCGCAATAGCTCCAACGTCGCGGGGGCGGGAAGCGGTAGTCGTCCGTGATCGGTCTCGACGGTGCCGTGCCCGAGGGCGACGGGCGATGACGTCACGCGTTCGATGCCGAGACGTGCCAATCCGATCGCAGCACCCGTGATGTCGACGATCGCATCGACGGCGCCGACTTCGTGGAAGTGAACCTTTTCGAGCGGGATCCCGTGGACCCGCGCTTCGGCTCGCCCGAGCGCCTCGAAAATCGCGAGTGCACGCTCACGCACCGAGGACGCGAGTTTGGCCCGTTTCAGAACCCCGACGATCTGCAGATAGGTTCGCGAATGGGGGTGTGCGTGGTCATGGTCATGGGAATGGTCATGGTGATGATCATGCTCGTGATCGCGGCCGTGGGAGTGGCTGTGAGAGCCATGGGGCGCGAGCACTTTGACGTAGCGCGCCGCCAACGCACCGCGTTTCACGCGGCTCACCTTCAGCTTGTGGTCGAGACCCAGCCCGGCCAGATCCTGCTCGAGTTCGCTGCGCGACAGCCCGGCATCGAGCAATGCGCCGAGAAACATGTTCCCGGCGATGCCGGAGAACACGTCCAAATGCAAAACGCGCCCTCTGGCGGGCGCTTTTTTCTTCGCAGCGGTGGCACGTCGGGCCGGCACGCGCCCAGCATGCGCGAATTCGTGAGCTGCCACCAGCCCCGCGCTGCCATCCCGGCATCACCGGCGAGGCTGG
This sequence comes from Deltaproteobacteria bacterium, assembly GCA_029261905.1. Taxonomy (GTDB): domain Bacteria; phylum Myxococcota_A; class UBA9160; order UBA9160; family SMWR01; genus JAJDAM01. The sequence continues at coordinate 5,207 of JAJDAM010000591.1, read as the reverse complement.
ACAGGAGCCGGGCCGAACCTGGGGATCCAGTGATCGCGCCTACAAGCGGTTGATCAACGTCGCCACGTAGGCCGCACCGAATCCGTTGTCGATGTTGACGACAGTCACATTGGACGCGCAGCTGTTCAACATTCCGAGCAACGCCGCGATGCCCCCGAACGCGGCGCCGTACCCGACGCTCGTCGGTACGGCGATCACCGGCTTGTCGACCAGCCCCCCCACCACCGACGGGAGTGCACCTTCCATGCCCGCAACGGCAATCAGAACCCTGGCCGATCGCAACACATCGCTCGCTGCGAGCAACCGATGAAGTCCGGCGACACCCACATCGGCCACCGCCTCCACCTTGTTTCCAAGGCGCCGCGCTACGCCGATCGCCTCTGCAGCGACGGGGAGGTCCGAAGTTCCCGCCGAGATGACGGCGATCGTGCCTTTGCCGATCGGCGGCACTTCGATCGGCCCCAACCACAGCAGACGCGCAACCGGGTCGTAGCTGGCTCCGTCGAGACTGGCGCGTACTTCTGCGGCCACTTCGGCTTCGATGCGCGTCACGAGTACGTTCTGATCGACGGCTCGAAGCGCCCGGGCAATCTCGATGATCTGTGTGGGGGTCTTGCCTGCGGCGTAGATGACCTCGGGAATTCCTGCACGCAGGGCTCGGTGCGTATCGACGCGGGCATCTGGCACATCGGTAAAATTCGGTCGTGCGAGCGCTTCGAGCGCATCGTCGACGCGCGCCTCTCCGCTCTTGACCGATTCCAACAGGTCGCGCAGCTGATCGCGGTCCAACCTCGCTACTCCTCGGTGCGCGCCTCGCGCATCTGGTGCAGGGCCCACGGCCCGAGCGGGCCCGCCTGACCAACGACGGTATCAGAACACCGATCGAGCGCTACGCGCTCTGGTCCCCGTTCCGGCCCCGGTTCCGAGCTGCGCTTGGATCGGCCGCGACGGATTCGGGTACGAATACGATCGCCGCTACGCGCTCGCCATCACTGCCAAACAGGTCACTCTCGAAGCAGTATGCGGCGCGCCTCTCGCCCACCAGCGTCATCAACCATCCATCGGCTTCTTCCATCACCAGTGTCGGGATGCTCAACAAGATACTCCCGCTCAGTTCATCGGCGATCGCCGAGACGGTGTGCGAGGCCACGATGTTTCCCAGCTCGCGCAGCGCCGATTCGACCGCCCCCTCCCGCCGATCTCCGGCGATCAATTTGTTCAACGTGGCCGAGGACGGATCCGGCAGCAAGATGGCGACCAGCCCCGCCAGAAAGCCGTCGGCCTCGAAGATGACGCCGGTCGGCCAGTCGATGCTGGGTCGATAGTCGGCCGCGCGAACCCTCCGAGGTGCCCCGGCGACCACGTCCCGCCCCAGAACCATCCCCAGTGCGGTGCCGGCACAACTGGCACCGACCGAACTCAGCTCGGCCAGCTCCGACAGCGTCAGCGCGCCTTTCGATTCACTCATGACAGCTGATTCAGATCCAACACGAAAACAGGCGTGCCGTCGCCGGTGATCGTCAAGCCCGCGAGAACCCGGACCGCCGCGAGCAGCTCGGGGACCGGTTTCACGTAGATCTGACGATGGCCCGAGATGTGATCGATTTCGAGCGCCATCAGTTCGCCACGCACTTCGCCCAGCACCAGCGTCACATACTCCTCTCGCGGTGTCGGAGGAAGCGCGAGTTGCCTCGCCAGATCGATGACCACCACCGGGCAATCGTCGACGAGCGTGAAGGACTCGCGACCACTCCTTTCGATCGCTTCGGCCGGCACTTCGATCACGCGTTCGATCTTCGAAACCGGAACGGCGACCGATTCGCCGGAGACGTCGAATAACAACACCCGCTGCACCGCAGCGGTGATCGGTACGATCAACGTCGTCGAGGTTCCGATACCGTGCTGTGTCGCAATCTGAACTTCGCCACCGAGCGATTCGATCGTGGCCCGCACCGCATCCATCCCGACCCCGCGACCGGAGATATCGGAGATCGATTCGGCGGTCGACAGGCCCGCGCTGAACACGAAGGATGCGAGCTGTTCGGGCGACAGGTCTTCGGCGAGGTCCGAAACGACCAGCCCGGCGCTGACCGCCCGTGCCCGGACCGCCTCCAGATCGATTCCTGCACCGTCATCCGCAACGGCGATGTGAATCGAATCCTTCGATCGCAAGGCAGAGATCGTGATGTGGCCGACCTCGTCCTTTCGGGCTTCGAGGCGGTTTGCTGGACTCTCGATTCCGTGGTCGAGTGCGTTGCGAACCAGATGCACCAACGGATCGCTGAGTCGATCGAGAATCGAGCGATCGAGTTCGATTTCCGCGCCGACGATCTCCATCTCGACGCGTTTGCCCAGGCGGGTGGCCAGCTCGCGCGCCATCCTCGGCAACGGATCGAGGATGCGAAGCAGTGGGGTGGTGCGCAACTCGAGTGCGCGCCGCTGCAATTCGCCGACGACCCGATCCATGCGATCGAGGCCGACCGACATTCCTGCGGTGCGTCCTCCACCCTTGGCCGCAGTCCGCAGCTGGCTGGAGCTGAGAATCACTTCGCCAACGGTTCCTAGAAAGCGATCGAGCGTATCGGTGTTGACGCGGACGGAAGGCGGTGGCGTGGGTGCCGCTAGTGGGTCTGGGACGGGCTGGGCTCGAGAACTGGGGTCAGATCCTGGAGTTTTTTTTTTGCTTCCTGGGGATTCGCGCGTTCCGGTGCATTCGCTGCATCCACGGGCGCTACGGGCGCTACGGGCGCACTCAGAATCTCCGCGATCTCGGGGTCGGGCACCAGATCCTGGCCATCGCGGACAGCCCGGACCATGGCTTCGATGCTCTCGAATCCGCGAAACAGCAACGCCAGTTCCGCCGGGCTCGAGACGCAACCCGCAGCTCGGATGCCCTGCATCCGATCTTCGAGTCGATGTGACACCTCTGCGATGGGGACATAGTCGAGCGAAGCAGCCATTCCCTTGATGGAATGCGCCATCCGGAAGATCAGATCGATCGCCTCCGAATTCGTCATCTCCTTCTCGAGATCGAGCAGCGCCGAGCTGATTTCTGACAGATGCTCGGTCGCCTCCTCGAGAAAGAGGACGCGGTACTTCGCCATGTCCACGTTCAGACTTCCTTCTCGAGCGCTTTCTGGATCGTCTCGATCACACACTCTGGCTTGAACGGCTTCACGATGAAGTCCTTTGCTCCGGCCTGCATCGCCTCGGTCACCAATGCCTCCTGACCGAGCGCACTGCACATGACGATGGTGGCTCCGGGATCGATCTCGATGATTCCGCGCACCGCATCGATACCCGACTTGCGTGGCATGACGATGTCCATCGTCACAATATCGGGATGCAGCCGTTTGAACTCGTCGATGGCCTCGATGCCGTCGGAAGCTTCTCCGCAGACTTCGAACCCCTCGGACTCGACGATCTCTCGGATCATTTGACGCATGAAAGACGCATCATCTGCGACCAGGATTCTCGCCATACTCAGCCTCCTCTCTCTCTTCTGATCAGCTTCTCTGATCGAAGGAGCTTTCGATTACTTGCTTGGCACGCGCAACGATCTGACGCGGATCGAGCACGCTCGCGATACGCCCATCGATCGAGCGGCGTTCTGCAACGATTTCATTTCCCTCGGCAGCGGGCGCGCGCCCATTGACGAGCCCGGCAATCCGATCCACTGCGATACCCAGCCGCGCGACGTCACTACCGCGATCCGTGATCACGAGGAAGTTCGCCTCCTGTCCGCTGGTCTCGATGTCGCAAAGCGACCTCCAGCTCAACACCGGGAGTGCGTCGCCGTGATAGTTGACCACTCCCGCCACGTCTTTGGGCATCGACGGAATGCACGCGATTCGACACATCTCTGCGACTTCCAGAACTCCATCGATCGGCAATGCATACAGCCCATCGGCGATCTCGAAGGTCAGCAGCCTTTCGTCCGCACCGGTCACCGTTCGGTCGGGACTCACGACGAACCCTCGATCGTGTCATCGGATTGGGTGCGGAACTGCCCGAGTACCGATCGCAGCTCGTCGGAGATCTCGTGAAGCGAAACCGAGGAGGCGACTACGTCACCCATGGCGCCGGTCTGTTTGCGAGAAGTCTCGAGAATCTGTTCGATCGCGCTGGACTTGCTCGCGCCCACGTTGGCGAGTTCGTCCATCGAGCCGACCATTTTCTCGACCTCGCGGGTATGCGTGTCCGCGGCGTGAAAAATTTCTTCTGCCTTCGAAGCCGCCTCGCCGACTGCCGCGCGAATCTGCTCGAGCGAACTCGCGATCATATCGACGTCACCGCGTCCCTCGGTGATCACCATGCTCGATTCGCGCATCTCGTCGGCGACTTCGGCGGTGTCCGATTGAATCTCGTGAATCAATTTTGCGATCTCTTCGGCACTTCGCCCGGCGCTCTCGGCCAGCTTGCGAATCTCGTCAGCCACCACCGAGAAGCCTCTGCCGGCCTCTCCTGCGCGAGCCGCTTCGATCGAAGCATTGAGCGACAACAGGTTGGTGCTGTTCGCCACGCTCGTGATGATCTCGGTGATTTGATGGACGTGCCGGGTCTTCGCTTCGAGATCGAATCCGCGCTTGACCGCGACCTCGATCCGTTCGAACACCGTGCGCATCTTCTCGATTGCCAGGCGCGTCACGTCCACACCCGAGTTCGCCTTCTGGTTGGCCTCCGCGGCAAAGCCGAACGCTTCCCGCGCTCGATCCGCGTTCCGATCGATCGTCGAGGCCACTTCGTGGATCAGACGGTTGGCGTCGTGGAGCAACGCCTGCTGGTCTTCCACACTGCGGACCAGATCGGCCACCGTGGTGCCGATCTCGTCACTGTGCCCGCCGACCGTTCGCGCCGAGTTCGCTACCCGATCGGCTGCCTGAGACAGGCGCGAAGCCGTACCGTGCACATGATCGATGAGTTCGCGCAGACTCGAGGCCATTCCATCGATGCTCTCGCGCAGGTCGAAAATTTCATCCGGAAATCGCGGTGACACGACAACGGCATCGCTGGTGGATAGATCACCGCGGCTGATGCGTTCGGTGGCCAGACGCAACCCTTCGAACTGGTGGGTCAGATCTCGCGACAGGAAAAACCCGATGGCCGCGCCGACACCGAGCGCAACGAATGGCGCGACCCAGCGGGCGACGTCGAGGCCGGATATCGCGAGCAACAAGGGCAAGCCGACACCGGCGGCCCCTACGGCC
>JAJDAM010000590.1 GCA_029261905.1 Deltaproteobacteria bacterium | reverse complement strand
CGGCGCGAAGCGGATCAGGCCGATCGTGCCTATGACGTGGGTTCCGTCCAGTGCGACGAAGAAGCAGCCCTCTTTCTGGTAGACGCACGGGATGTCGTCGCGGTCGGGTTGGTCGGCGGCGGTGATGGGGATGCTGAATTCGCCTGCTTGAATTCCCAGGATCAGGTGGACGACTTGCGGTTGGTGGTCGGGATCGAAGGGGGCGATGCGAACGGAGTCTTGCGGGCGCGTGTCGCGTTCGCGGGCGGGTGGGTCGAGTTCGAGTTCCATCCAGACGTCGGCTCGATCGTGGACCCCGGTTTCGTTGGATTGTTGTTGGAAGCCCAGCCGGTGGTAGAGACGCAGGGCAGGGCCCAGCCCGCTGTTGGTCTCGAGAACGACGCGACTGGCACCGAGTTGGCGGGCTCGGCGCAGTGCGGTTCGCGCGAGGTGTTCTCCGATCCCGGTGCCGCGGCTGCGTTCGTCGACCGTCATCTTGACGAGTTCGAGTTGGTCGGGGCCGCGTGGCATCAGCCCACAGCAGCCGACGATTCGGCCCTCTGCGCGCGCCATCAACACGGCGCCGCCAGGATCGATGATCTCTCGCTGCGGATCGCCCATCACCTTGCGGTCTTCGGCGTCGTCGCGGAACGAATGCTCCAGCCAGGCGATGTTCAGCCGCTCGAAGTCGGGTTGGTGTTCGGGCGCGAAATCACGATCTCGAGCCGTGCGTGATCACGCGCTCGTGTGCGGTCGAGAACCCGGTCTGCCATGCCGCGATCGTCGAGGGCTCGCTCGAACGCGGTGATGGCCGCGAGCAGGTAGTTTTGTTCCCGAACCACAATCGACGCAAATCCGGCTCTCGGAGCGTTCCGCCGCAGATTCGCGCCGCAGGCCGTGATAGCTTCCCTTTCGACTCGAACCGAGGTGTCGACGCATGCACGATCTGGTGATTCGCGGCGGCAAGATCGTCGACGGAACCGGGGCGCCGAGTTTTTCGGGGGACATCGCGGTCCGCGATGGACGCATCGTCGAGGTGGGGCAGGTCGGGGGCCTGTCGAAAGCCGCGTCGAAACAGACGATCGACGCCGACGGACTGCTCGTCACGCCGGGCTTCGTCGATATCCACACCCACTACGACGCGCAGGCCACCTGGGATCCGCACCTGCTGCCGACGGGTTGGCACGGCGTAACGACCACGGTGTTCGGAAACTGCGGCGTTGGCTTCGCACCCGCACGACCGGACCGCCGCGAGTGGCTGATCGGCCTGATGGAGGGAGTCGAAGACATCCCGGGTTCGGCGCTTTCGGAGGGGATCGAGTGGGATTGGGAGACCTTTCCCGAGTATCTCGACGCGCTCGAGCGTTGTCCGCATGCGTTGGACATCGGAACGCACGTCCCACACGGTGCGATTCGCGCCTACGTGATGGGCGAACGCGGCGCGAAGAACGAGGCCGCGACGGCCGACGACATCGAGCAGATGTACACGTTGGTGCGCGAAGGGCTCGAAGCGGGCGCGCTCGGCTTTTCGACTTCGCGCACGCTGGGCCACCGCGCCGTCGACGGTGAGCCGGTCCCCGGAACATACGCGCAGGAAGACGAGTTGTTCGGGATCGGGCAAGCCCTGGCCGACACAGGTACGGGAATCTTCGAACTGGCCGGCGCGGGTGCTGGCGGCGACATGGTGGGCGACGCGGCCGATGCGGCGCTCCACGAGATCGACTGGATGCACCGGCTTTCGGCGAAGATCGGTCGCCCGGTCAGCTTTGCGTTGCTGCAGTTCGACTCGCAGCCGGACCAGTGGCGCGAGCTGCTGTCGATCTGCGAAAAGACGCGTCACGACGGCGCGCAGGTGGTCGCCCAGTTCGCCGCCCGACCGTTCGGTGTATTGGCCGGGCACCAGACGATCGCGAACCCGCTGCTCGGCCGTCCCGCGTACCTCGAAATCGCCGAGCTGCCGCTCGCCGAACGCGTGAAACGCTTGCGCGACCCGGACGTGCGTCGCCGCATTCTCGGGCCAGAGCGCACCCACGAAGGAGAGGGGATCGGGAGCTTCTTCGACAACGATGCGATGATGGCCAAGTTCTTTCCGCTGGGAGACCCGCCCGACTACGAGCCGACGGCCGACCAGAGCATCGCTGCGATCGCCAAGCGCGAAGGTCGCCCCGCAGACGAAGTCCTCTACGAGCACCTGCTGAAAGACGAGGGCCGCGAGCTGTTGCTGCTGCCGCTGCTGAACTACAGCGACGGCAACCTCGACCCGTTCCGCGAGATGCTGTTGGACCGAAACACCGTGCTGAGTCTCGGAGACGGCGGCGCCCACTGCGGGCTGATCTGCGATGCGAGCCTGACCACGTTCATGCTCACCCACTGGGTGCGCGACCGCAGCCGGGGGGAGCGAATCGACCTCGAGTTCGCGGTGCATCGGATGACGCAACACACGGCCGAGTTCTATGGGCTGCGCGACCGTGGTGTGATCGCGCCCGGATACCGCGCCGATTTTAATGTGATCGACTTCGACGCGCTGGCGTTGCGTCGTCCGGTGATGGCCTACGACCTGCCGGCCGGAGCGCGTCGCCTGCTGCAACACGCAGACGGCTATCGCAGCAAGATCGTTCGGGGCGAGGTCGTGATGCGCGATGGAGAGCCGACTGGCGCGATGCCCGGCCGGCTGCTGAGAGGTTCCCAGCCAGCGCCAGCTGCCTGACCATGGAACGCGCAACGGCGGTCATCGCGAACGCGCCTGTGTTCGCAAAGGGAGTTCGATGTGTACGAATCATATGACCCGTACGACGCCACCTGGCGAGACGACCCGTACCCCGTGTATCGGGCGTTGCGCGACGAACGGCCGGTCCACTACTCGGCCGCATCGAAGAGTTGGTGCGTATCACGTCATGAAGACGTCGAGTATGTGTTCCGCCATCCCGAACTCTTCTCATCGAAGACGCAAGAATTTCTGATGCCGATGGAAAGTCGCAATCTGATCAAGGGCCTCGGCGTGGCGGCCCGGTTCATGTGGCGAATGAAGACGGGGCCGCGGTCGATGCGCAATTCGCGCATGTTGATTCAAGAAGATGGAGAGATCCACTCGACGATGCGCGCGTTCGTCAACCGTGGCTTTACGCCGCGCACCATCGCGCAACTCGAAAAGCGGACCACGGAGATCGTGGCGGGTTGTATGGACGGCGTGCGGGGTCGCGACACGTTCGATGTGGTGTCCGAGCTGAATATTCCGTTGCCCGTCACGGTGATTGCCGAAATGCTCGGTGTCGAGCCGAAAGATCGTCTGCGATTCAAGAGGTGGAGCGATGATCTGGTCCGGCAGGCGTCGAATCCCGTCCAGGGTCTGGCCAAAGAAATGATCGAGACGATGGGCGAGATGCACGACTACATGCAACCGATCGTCGCTGCACGTCGCGCCCATCCCATCGACGACCTGATCAGCACGTTGGTCACGACGGAAGGAGATGCCGCATTGAGCGACTTCGAAGTCTTCTTCTTCATCGTGCTGCTGCTGGTGGCAGGAAACGAAACGACCACGAACCTGCTCGGCAACGCGGTCGATGCGCTACTCGGGCACCCCGAAGTGCTCGATCGCGTGCGTGTGGATCCGGGTCTGATTCCCGCACTGATCGAAGAAACGCTTCGTTGGGATTCACCCGTGCAGTGTATTACCCGGCGCAGCGTGCGCGAAGTCGAACTGGCTGGCACGCGGATCCCGGCCCATGCGAAGGTCATCGTGATTCTGGGCTCGGCGAACCGCGACGAGCGCCGTTTCCCGGACCCGGATCGCTTCGACCTCGATCGCGATACGCGGGGGCATCTGGCCTTTGGTGTGGGCAAGCACTTCTGTCTGGGAGCCTCGCTCGCGCGCCTTGAAGCGCGGGTGGCACTGGAAGCATTCATTCCCGAGCTGGCCCAGCTCGAGCGGGTGCGACCGGAGCGCGAGTTCCTCGATTCGTTCATCATCCGCGGCCGCGCGAACCTGGAACTGCGTCGGACAGGTTGAGTTCGCAGTCGTCCGGTGATCCGCTACCTGCGGGTCTCCAGCGAAAACAGTACGGGTACTTCTAGGCGCCCATAGACCCACGGTAACGGGGCCGCATCGGCGACCGCCGCCGTGGCCGCCCGATCGAGCGATGCCCGACCGGATGACGCATGCACCACGACCTCGTGGGGGACGCCCGCGCGATCGATGTCGAAGCGCAGCAGCGCGGTACCCTCGAGCTTCCGCTCGCGAGCCAGAGGCGGGTAGCGCAATGCGGCCTGGATGCGTTGCTGGATCTCGACCAGCCGCTCGCGGGCGTGACGACGGGTCGGGCTGGCGTCGACGACGCGCGGCAGGTCGTCGGCCGCCGCAAAAGTGGGGCTGTCCGCGGCCGCGGTGCACGCGACGAGCACGAGAGCGAGTGCGAACGTGATGGCCGGGGCCGTAGCCAAATTCGTCGTCAGCGCGCGCATCACAAGTTCACCGTGAAGCCCAGGCCCACTTGCCAGGTGCGCTCTGTGGCGGGATTGACGAACCGTGTCGGCATGAAGGCAAACGGACCGCCAAACGGTGTGAGACTCGCTCCGAAGCCGTCATATTTTTCGTTCGCCGCATTGTAAACACCGACCGTGAGTTCCCCCGACAGATACTCTGTAATGGTCGGGCGCCACGCGAACAACAGGTCGAGTACCTGGTAGCCGGGCAACCCCGACAGGTCTCCACCAAAATCGTTGGCCAGGTCGCGGTTTCCCACCAGGTTCAGGTTCGCGTTGATTTCGACTGCCCACGGAAGCCGTGCCAATGCGCCGACCGTTCCTCGGTGCAGCGGTGTCGTTGGCATTCGGTGACCGCGGAACTGCCGGTCGGATTCTCCGGTGATGCGCACGTCGTCCAGCGTGTAGTTGCCATAGACCGAGAGCCACTCGCAGACCGTGACGTCGATGGATGCCTCGATGCCGCGGTGGCGCACCTCTTTGAGGTTCGTGTTGGTGAAGTTGCCCGGATCGAACAGGATCTCGTCTTTGACCCACATCTGGTACAGCGCCAACGAGCCGGATACGCGTTTGCTGCGCCCTTTGATGCCGACTTCGATCGAGTCCGAAATCTGCGGGTCGAGATCGGGCACTGCGCCAAAGAACGGAGCGTCTTCGTCGAAGTTCGGCAGCCGGAAACCTCGCGAGTAGGCGAAGTAGCCCGACAGACCTTCGAGGAAGACATAGTTGATCGAGGCCCGGGGGCTCCACAGCCAGAAGTCCGGCCGCGCGCGATCGGCCGTGACACCAAAGGGGGAGATGTTCTCGGTCTGGATGTCGTACTCCGCCCGATCGATCCGCACGCCAGCGGTGAGGAGAAGATCTTCGCTGATGGAGAATTCCTCCTGGAGATACCCGGAGTAGAGCTCTCTCTCGCTGTCGATGAGGAGAAGGCCGAAATTGGATGCGGAGTCGGTGTCCACCGCATTGCGCAGAAATTCGAAGCCCGCGATGAATCGGTTTGCATGGCCATAGATCGCGCGATCGATGCGCAACTGCGCGTCGGCTCCAACGGTCTTCTTCGTGGTCTGAATGTCGAATGGGCCGCTTGCCGTCGTCGAGATCAACACGTCGTCGGTGCGGTGGTTGTAGTAGGGCTCGACCCGCAGCTTGATATCATCCGCCAGGAAGTACTCCGCCCAGGCCTGCACGAAGTACGTCTCCACTTTCGATTCGTCGCCCACGCTGTCGGGGTCCGCGCCGCGGCGACCCCGGGGCAACATGCGTTCGAGTGGATCGAGCGAGCCGGGAAACTCGCGCTTATTGTCGTCGTACCCGGACTTCACGCCGATTGCGAACGCGTCACCGGCGTACTCGAGACTGCCGTCGACCCGCTTGTTGTCGAAGTTGGAGCGATCCCGATAGCCGTCGGTCTCGAAGCCGGTGAAGCGCAACGAGCCAGTCACGTTGCGCCACGTCCCTGCGGTACTCACGCTGCCATCGTAGGTGTCGTGGCGACCGATGCGACCACGGGCGGTCAGCCGCGGCAGCCCCTCGCTCGGCAGCGTGCGGATGTTGATCACCCCGCCGACGGCGTTGTCACCGTAGATCGCGCTCGCCGTTCCGAGCACGATCTCGATCGACTCGATCTGATCGAGCGGGATCAGTGACCAATCGGTGTTGCCCGTGTCCGCCTCGTTCACGCGGCGCCCGTCGACCTGAGTCAGCAGGCTCGATCCGAGTGCGCCGCCGTTGTTGAAGCCCCGTGCCTCGACCTGCACGCCTGCAGGGTTCGTGGTGGTACTCGTGACGAAGAGTCCGGCCTGGCGCCGCAGCAGCTCGGGAACCGTGCGGGCACCGGTGGATTCGATCTGCTCGCGGTCGAGAACGGTGACATTGCCCGCAGTCTGCATCAGATCGCGTTCTGCGCGCGTCGCCGTGATCGACACTTCGCCAACTTGCTGAATCGGTTGATCGTTTTCTGGATCGGGCACGCTTTCGTCGAGTGGGTCGGCGATGGCGGTCGAACCGAAAGCGATCAGTGTTGCGGTGAACACAACGATGAGGGGTTGGAGTTTGTACTCCGCCGTTTCCGCGCGGCGGATGGGTGAACCGGGCATGCTGGGGCCTCCACCGGCTCAGAGGGGCATGGAGAGGGACAGCGGGCCCGATTCGCGAACGCGTGGGTACCGCACCGGTCCGCTCCTTTTCCTCGAAGAGCAGGTCGTGTCGTCGCGTCCGGGCAGGTTTCCTGGCTCATGGGCACCGCGACGATGTGTCGCGAGCGCTCTGTCAACGCCTTCCCAGGTCTCAATCGACTTTCAATCGACTTTCAATCGACTGTCAATCGACTGTCAATAGACCCAGTGGCTCAATGTTGGCAGGGCTTCCCAATTACAGTGGCGGGACCGCGGCCGATTCTAACGGCCTTCCCTCTTCACCCTCTCCTCGTCACCCGAGGTGGGCACCTGGACGTTCAGTTATGTGGCGATCTTGATACCCCAGCGCCGCCGCGCGGTCAAACGGGGCGGATCAGCGGTTGCCGATCGGGGATGGGACTCCGGGTGGTCGTGCGTGCTAGGCGGATCGTCGGATCTGGAGTCGCGCGCGAATGTCTTGCGACGAAGATCCGGCCAGCAGTTCGAAATCACCCGCCTGGCTGTTCCAGTCGTGCTTCTGTACGTCCCACCACTCGAACGCGCGCCGGGGAACCGACAGCACTACGCGCTTTGTTTCACCCGGTTCGAGTGACACCTTGGCGAAGGCCGCGAGTTCGCGGTCGGGACGCGGGAGCCTCGGATCCGATTCGTGAAGATAGAGTTGGACGACCTCGGCTCCGGCACGCGATCCGGTGTTGGTGACATCGACTTCGACGCTCAGCTCCGAACCGCTGCGCGAATCGGTTTTCGCAAGCAGGTCGCCGTACGCGAATGTCGTGTAGGAAAGCCCATGACCGAACGGCAGCCGCGGCTCGACCGGCTTGTTGACCGGCGTGGATCCCTTTTTGTTGCGAGCTCTCTCGCCGTACCCTCGGTAGCCCACGAAGAGGCCTTCCTCGTAGTGGAGTTCGTGGTCGCGACCGGGGTAGTAGGCGTAGGCCGGTGTGTCCTCGAGAGCCCTCGGGATCGTGATCGGCAGTTTGCCGGAGGGATTCGCGTCGCCGAACAACACGTCGCAAAGCGCGTCGCCGAACTCCTGTCCGGCGAACCAGACCTGCAGAGCTGCGGGCACCGCATCGAGCCATTCGGTGTTGACGGGGCTGCCCGCGTTGATCACGACCACGGTACGGGGATTGGCGCGGGCGACTCTCTCGATGAGTTCGGATTGGGCCCCTGGCAACGACATGCTCTCGCGATCGTTGCCCTCGGTCTCCCAGTCGTCGTTGGTACCGACGACCATCACCACGGCGTCGGCGTGCTGTGCGGCTCGAACGGCGTCCCCGATCGGGTCGGCGGCCATCGGCGGAAGTACACCGAATTGGATCCCGGCCATCTGGTGCGCCGCGGGTCGTTGGAAGTCGAACTCGATCGGGTAGTCGTCGCCGGCTACGAGATCGACTTCGGCGCGCCGTTCGCTGGAGCCGATCGAGAAGAACGACTCGCCGGGTGTTTGCGAGTTCCAGTTGTCGATCGCGAGTTCGCCGTCGAACCGCATCCGACTCTTGCCCGCACTCATCAGGCCGAACGTATGTCGCCCCGAATGCGCCGCAGTGAAGGTTCCGGAGATTCGCACCGAGAACTGGTTGGATTGTAAGAAGTCGGCGCCGAAGCCTTCGAACCAGGTCATCTTCGAGCGTTTCGAAACGCGTCTGCGCACCGGGGTGCCTGAAAAATTTTGGCTGTCGAAGTACTCGACCGCCAGACCGGGGCGTTCGGGTTGGCCGGGTGCTTCGCTTGGAGCCAGCTGGCGCGGGTCGAAGGCGGGCAGATACTTGTGGGTCAAGCAGCCCACCTCGTAGGTGACTTCGCCAAGTCCCGCGAGTCGGGACTCGATGGCGGCGAGCGGGTGCACCTCGTGTTGCGGAATGGCAGCCGAACTACCGCCGCCTTGAATTCGACCCACCTTCGCGTTGGGCCCGATCACCGCAACCCGACGCAGTGAATGGGCATCGAGCGGAAGCAGCGCGGCACCGCTGCCGGGCGCGGGCTGGTTTTTCAGCAATACGGTCCCTTCGATGGCCGCCCGGCGCGCCAGGGCCCGGTTCTCGGGCTTGTCCTCGGTGCGTTCGTCGATCTCGTCGGGGGTATCGAGTCGCCCGGTCCGAACCAACAGGCGAAGTAGCCGAGCCACCTTGTCATCGATTTCGGCTTCGCTGACCTGGTGGTTCTTTACGGCTTCGAGAAGCTTGGCTCCCATCGTCCGGGCGGGGCCGGGCATCTCGAGGTCGAGGCCTCCATTCGCGTTTTCCACGGTGTGCAGCGATGCGCCCCAGTCGCTGATCACCACGCCATCGAAGCCCCATTGGTTTTTCAAGATGTCGACCAGCAGCTCCCGGTGACTGCTCGCGAACACGCCGTTGATCCGGTTGTAGGCCGACATCACCGACCAGGCGCCGCTCTGCTCGATGGCGATCTCGAACGGGCGCAAGTAGATCTCTCGGAGCGTTCGTTCGTCGACCTCGGAGCTGATGGTGTGGCGTTGGTATTCGGTGTCGTTGCAGACAAAGTGTTTCAGGCACACTGCGACCTGCTTCGATTGCACACCTGCGGTATATGCGGCCGCGAGGTTGCCGGTGAGCAGCGGATCTTCCGAATAACATTCGAAGCCGCGTCCACCAATCGGGGTTCGCTGGATATTGATCGTCGGCCCGAGCAGGACCTGGGCGCCCTTTGATCGCGCTTCCTCGCCGAGCGCGGCCCCGACGGCTTCGAGCAGTTCGACGTTCCAGCTTGCACCGAGCGCGACGCCGACCGGAAAGCAGCAGGCTCGCTCGCCGCTGCGCGCATCTCCGCGCGCAGCGTTGGGTCCGTCGGTCATCTTGAAGGTGGGAATCCCCAACCGTTCGACACCGGTCGAATGCCACGGGCCCGAACCCGCCACCATCGCCACTTTCTCTTCCAAGGTGAGCTTTTCGAGCGTCGTCGTCACACGATCCATCGATGGGTCCTCGCAGGTGTTCATTGAACTCGGAGCCGTGTTCCGGTTTCAACCAAGGTAGTGCACCGGAATCCGTTGGGTGAGTCGCGTCGGGTGAGATGCGAGGGGTGGGAAACGAGGGGTGGGTAGCGGCTCGCTCGGTGTGCGATCCTGCCACGAGGCCCGATGTTTCCCATTCGCGATGAAAATCCTCACGATCTCACGCCGATCGTCACGTACGGAATCATCGCTGCGAACGTTGCAGCCTGGTACTTCTGGCAGGGGCTCGGTACGGCGCCGGCACTGATCGACTCGCTGTGCGAGTTGGGAATGATCCCTGGCGAGTTCCTGCATCTGTTGCCCGCCGGGATCGAGGTGCCGCTCGGGCCGCAAGCCGTCTGCATCCTGGGCGGCTCCGAAACCTGGTTCATGCCGCTGACTTCGATTTTCCTGCACGGGGGCTGGATGCACTTGATCGGAAACATGTGGTTCATGTGGATCTTCGGGAACAATGTCGAGGATTCGATGGGCCACTTCCGATTCGGCGTTTTCTATTTGCTCTGCGGCCTCGCCGCGACGGCGTTGCAGGTGGCCTCGGATCCCGAATCGGGCGTGCCGATCGTGGGGGCTTCGGGCGCGATCGGCGGCGTGATGGGCGCCTACATCGTGTTGTACCCACGCGTTCGGGTACACATGGTGCTGTTCTTCGGGTTCTTCTTCTATCGCTTCGTGGTCCCGGCAAGCTTCATGCTCGGCTACTGGTTCCTGATCCAGGTTCTCGGTGGATACATGAGTATCGGCGAGCAGGTGGGGACCGCGTTCTGGGCGCATATCGGAGGATTTGCGGCGGGTTGCCTGCTGATTTTCGGGTTTCGAAATCCGGAATTCGTGAAACGCCATCCGCACACGCTGTAGACTGGGTTCCGAGCCAGGGAGGCACGAAAATGAATCAGAACCGGGCCGTGCGCGGCGCAGCCCGTTGGGGAGCACCGATGTCATCGTTCAAGACGTTTCTCGCGGTGTCGATCGGATCGATCCTGTTCGGCGCGAATCTCGCCGCTGGGCAGGCGCTCGAACCGCAGCTCGAGGGCGCGGAGCTCATCGAAGCTTTGCAGGCCGGCGGGCTCGTGATTTTGATGCGACACATGTCGACCGACAGCGTGGTCCCCGACGAGAGCACCTTCAGTCAGACCGATTGCAGCACACAGCGCAACCTCGATGCCGACGGACTCGAGCAGGCGACTGCGGTGGGGGCCGCCATCAAGTCGCTCGAAATTCCGATCGGCGATGTGCTGACCAGTCCGTATTGCCGATGCGTCGACACCGGGGATCTGGTGTTCGGCAAGGCGACCCCGCAGGACCAGCTCGCCGTGTTCGATGTACTGACTGGCGATGCCAAAGCCGAGCGCGCGAAGTCGATCCGCGGGATGCTCAACACACCACCCCAGGGCCCGGGCAATACCGTGCTGATCACACACGCGGGGGCACTGCTGTACACGTTCGGTCTGCAGACACGGCCCGAGGGCATCGTACATGTATTTCGCCCCGCGGCGTACGGCCCGCCGGGCTACCTGGGTCGTATTGCGCCCGAGCAGTGGATCGCAATGGCCGCCGCGTCGGACAGCGAATAGCGGCCAACCCCAGGGACACGCAGAGTTTTGAAGATCGACCGATTCAGCCCTGATTCGCAATACTTCGGAAGCGGAGGCCATCCCTGGCCGCCTCCGCGTCGTTGACCGAACCGCGCGCTCTCGAATCGGGTCTAGGCGTCGGTCCGGCCATCGGGGACGAGCGCTCCGACGAATCGCTTCTGCAATCGACGCATCCCGCCGAGCCAGCGATCGTAGTCGCCGGCCTTGCGTTGCAGGTAGGTCAAAACTTCGGGGTGCGGGAGGATCAGGAATTTCTCCTCGGCCAAGCCCTGAACTACCGATTCGGCGACCTGTTCGGGTTCGATCATGCCATCGACGCCCGCGACAC
>JAJDAM010000589.1 GCA_029261905.1 Deltaproteobacteria bacterium | reverse complement strand
CCCAGCCGGTTCATTTATTGGGCAGATATGCTCGCATCGACTTGTGTCGGGTGGGCGTTTTTCGTCGTGGCCGCACAATCGACGTTCGGCTCTCTCGTCCATGTCAGCTGCACGATAGGCGCGATCCTTGCGATGTTGCGTGCAGCGCTCTTCATCCACGAGTTGTCGCACCTCAAGCGCGGTCAACTTCCGGGTTTCGAACTCGCATGGAACGCGATTCTCGGGATCCCGATGCTGATACCGAGCCTGATGTACGTCGGGTCTCATCTCGATCACCACACCCGAATGGGGTTTGGTACGAATGACGATCCGGAGTACGCGCCGATCGCACGTTGGGGCCGACTCCGCATCGTTGCATTCGTATTCACCGTCGCGTTGCTGCCGCTCGTATTGCCGCTGCGCTGGGGACTGCTCGGACCGCTGTCGTATTTCGTGCCGCCGTTGCGTCGGCTCGTGGTCGGCAAGTTGTCGACGTTGGTCATCAACTCGGACTATGTCCGGCCGATGCCGAGCGGTAAGCAGATCACGCGTTGGAGAGTGCAGGAAGCGGCTGCCGCGGTGTTCGTCTGGTCGATAGCGGTCGCCGCGTATCTCGGTTGGGTGCCGCTCGCGTGGATCGCCCAATGGTGCATGGTGGGCGGTGGCATCCTGACTGTGAACCAGGTCCGGACATTGGCCGCGCATCATTACGAGAACGAAGGCGGCACGATGGATGTCGAGGAGCAACTACTCGACTCGATCACGTTGCGGGGCTTGCCCCTGCTGACGGTGCTGATCGCGCCGGTCGGTCTTCGATATCACGCGCTGCACCACTATCTGCCGTACCTGCCTTACCACAGCCTCGGACGCGTCCATCGCCACCTGCTGTCGGAACTACCGCAGAGCGCGCCGTACCGGGCGACTGTGCGCGATGGCTGGGACACGCTCAGAGACCTGTGGCGCAACGCAGGCGGCGAACCCGAGTCAGCGCAGGTCTCGCTTCCAGAGCACTCGTAGCAGGACCGGCCAACCCCAGATCAGCGGGTGGCGACGCTGTCGTTCGGTCAGTTCGACTCGATTGCCGGTGTGTCTCTCGAGCTTCCACAGCGCGTATGGAAGCCAGTCGCCGAACGTCGCGATGCTCTTGAATAGACCGAGCAGATAGACCAATTTCGCAAGCGGCCGCCGCACAGGACGTGTCCCGCTCGCTGTGTGGCCAATGAGGCGGATTTCATAGCCCTCACCGTCGGTTTCCACGTGCAGCCGACCGCGCACCGCCAACGCATCGAGGGCGCCTCGCGTGGCGGCGGCGTAGCGCTCGGGATCTGCGGCGTACAGGCTTCGAATCGACTCTGGCGATTCCGTCCGCCATTCGGCTGAATAGGTCTCCTGCAGCACGCGCAGCCACAACTGCTTCGCATCGAACCGGGCGATCCCGAGTGGATCGGCCATCAGCGGGACGACCCGATCGATGGCGGTCAGGACCGCCTCCCGGACTGCGTTCGCGATGCGGCCGCGTGCAGCGTCGTCGCGCGTCCAGACCGCCAGGGCTGGCTGGCAAAAACGCGCCCAGATACTCGAACGAAAACCACCCGGTCGCGCGCCCCGATCGAAATCGTCGCACGAGATCACCGCATATTTGCATCGCAGCGTGCCGATTTCCGTATCGGTTTCGAGGTAGAACACATTCGGCGGCAGTGCTGCGTTGGCCCAAGCCAACGGCCGCGACTTGTAGGCGTCGCGGTAGCGGTCCACCAACACGTAGAAGTCGAGTACACCTTCGGTGGTTCCGCGGCGCAGGCACGAACCGTAGAACAGGACGGCCGCCACGCAGTTTCCGTGGCGTTCGACGAACCGCTCGGCCAACAGCGCAGCGGCTTTCGGAGCGGGGCGGAACAGCTCTCTCGCGACCAGATCGGCGAGCGGGTCCAACTCGCGCCCGCCCGCGCGCGCCGGGTGGGGGTCGGAAGAGGACATCGTCAAGTGCGAACGAATTCGCGGACAGAACGCTTCCCGAGCACGTTCATGCCCGAATGAACGTGATCCGTTCGTCCCCGCGGATCCGCACGACTTCATTTTCGCGCGGCGCGACGACCTCGCCATCCACCGTAAACCCGCAGTCGATGCGAAGGTCGGCCGTTCCGACGTTTCGACTGAAATAGCCGTTGTCGGGCGTGACGAAAGCAGCTGGCTTGCCGCGCAAGATTCCCGGTGCTGCGCGGCCTACGCGCTCCGCGCCACTGGCGATTGCGGAAAACCGGACCGGAGCCTTCTCGTCGCCCCAAAAAGGGTTCATGCGGCAAAACAGCCGTTGCAGGCTCGATGCGATGATCAGCGAGAACTCACCGGAGTCCACGAGTTCACCGTCGAGAGAGATCTCGGCTTTGTCGGGTGCCAGCACACCGTCGAGGCGGTTGGCAACCATTCGCAGAATCAGTCCAGCCGTGACGAGGCCGGCACCCAAGGCGCCCTGGCTGCGACCGGCCGGAAACAGATCGTGGGTCAACCCGATGGCCCGGTGAATCATCCCCGCGCCAAAGAAGAAGCCGTAGTTCAGACTCGCCGGCGAGCCGGCATCGCGAAGGGTTTCGACGCGAAGGACGGGACGGTCCACGATCCGACTCTCGATCCGGCCTCCGTAGGCGTCGTCCAACAAGCCGCGCAGTCCCTTGATCGGATTGCTGTGCGCGCCGAGGTCGAGCGCGCTCATGTTGGTGCGACCACCGCGTAGCGGAGCGATCATCGGAATGTCTTGAAAATCGTCTCCGGAGAGGATCTGGGTGACCGCGTATTGCAGCGTTCCGTCGCCGCCATTGACGATGAGCAGGTCGACGTTCTCACGCGCCAACGTCGCGAATGCCTCGGGAACCGCACGCACGCTGTCGGTCTCGACGTGGTGCACGTGCGGATAGTCCGACAGCACGTTGAGGATCTTCGAGACCTGACGCCCGCTACGACCCGCACGAAGGTTGTTCAACAAGCCGATTCTCACGACTCAAGCTCCTGGATTCTCGGATCGAAATCTCGAGATCGTCTTGGGGAGTGGGTTGAGGTAGGTGACCGTAGTGACGCCTGAGCCGTGCAGCGAAATCGCAGGGAGGTTGGGATCGGCTCGAAACTTCACATCGAATGATGAGAGCGCCCACAGCCTCCTGGGACGCATCTTGAACGATAACAGGATTCGAAACAGTTGGGGAATGTCTTCTAGCGGGTCGACCTCGACCAGTGGGGTTTCGGCCACGATCGAGCCCTCGATGCCAGCACCGGAGATTCGCAGTGATTCCGGCATCGGGTAGCCCTCGCGCCAGCGTGGCGGTCGAGCAATCTCGATGTGGAAATCGGAGGTTCGGAAAACGGCCTCTCCGCCCCGTTTGACGACGAGCCAGCGGTGGCGGTCGCCGGTGGGCTCGGTCAGGTCAGACAGATAAACACCGTCACCTTGCTCGCTAGACGAGAATTCGATCCGTCGAAGCGCCAGATCGGACTCGCCCGTGTCTGTCCAGGTGTGAGTGACCGAGATCGAGCCGTTGACCGCGAGCGGTTCGCCCATCCCGCGCAGCCAGAGGTCTCCCACGACCGGAGTTCCGATGTCGAGCAGGTCGATCGCGTACTGGTCGCCGGGGCCGGTATCGGTCGAGGCGACCGCGCCGCCCGGCGCAAATCGCAGATGGACTCGGATGCCACGCTTGCCGCTGTCGTATTCGAGCGAGTGCACCGCGCCGCGTTGATCCAACACGCTCGACCCGATCTCGACCCGCGCACCGTCCGGGCTCAGCGACCAGCGGCTTTCACGGCGGCCATTTCGAAACGGCACCATCATTCCGTCGGGGTCGACGAGGTACCAGGTGGCTACGGCAGTGCGTTCGCCCGGGCCCTCGTTCGTGATCAGGAATCGGGCGAACAAGCTGTGATTCGAGTCGAAGCGGGCGACGATGTCCCAGTACTCCGAGGCCGAACCTGCCGAGGAGATGCGAGAATTGGGGGTGCCTCGCTCGCTCGCGATCCCCATCAGCGGAGCGACGCCGACGACCAGCGCCATCAGGCACCCAAGGCTGCGGCCCAGCGGGGAACGAATCCGCGACGGGTGCATCGAGTGCGGCGGCCGGGAGTGGATCAACGGGGGAGGCTCGCCCGAGCCGTCGGGCCCTCGGCGTTCTCGATCGCCACTTCGTCCCAGCGAAAGATCTCGCCCCCATTGGAGCGCTCGATGAACGCCTGGACCACGCGTTCGATATGAAAGCCGATGCTGACCACCGTCCAGATCGCCACCATGACGAGCCCCAGGTCGGGCCGGCCGCCCAACGTCGCGACGGTCAACAGGATCATGTTGGGGTTGCGACGGGCTGTGATCGTCCGAAACAGCGAGTCGATCGGACGCCAGCAGTGCGTCTCGATCTTGAAAGTCAGTATGAAGGCCGCTTCGAGTGCACGGCCGATCAGATACCCGAGGACGACAATGAGCGTGGTGGTGTACAGCGCTTGCGTGCTGGCATAGCCGCCGGCGTACAACCCCATGCCCCAAAGCAGATACCAGATGGGCGGATGCACGTTGTCGAGACCGTGGTCGAGGACGTGACCGATGCGGCTCGAGGTCATCGTGACTCGGGCCAGCTTGCCATCCACGGTGTCCAG
>JAJDAM010000588.1 GCA_029261905.1 Deltaproteobacteria bacterium | reverse complement strand
TTGAGCAGGCCGTCGCGGGGAGAGAATGTGGCACCCACCAACTCGTCGAGCGAGCGATCCAGTAGCGGGGCGCGTTCTGGAATCTCGCCGGCTTCTAAGACTTCGACCTCGAGACCAAACCGGTTCTGAAGCGCTCGCTTCTCGAGGGCTTCAGTGAAGAGCGTGTGGTCATCGTAGAGCCACAGATAGCCGGTCTGGCGGAAACCGAATTCCGTGTCATGTGCACGAAAAAAATCGAGCGTCTGCAAGCAGCTCTCGATGTTCACTGGCTGCCACCAGGTAGCGCGGGCGCCTCCGGCATTCAGCTCGCTCGACGCGTAGACACCGGACAGATCCAGATCGATGACCCGGACTCCGCTTACGCCGCGCGCCGCAAGGGACCACGCGAGGCTGCTTCCGACGATCCCACCCCCGAGGATCAACACGTCTGAACGCGCCATTCGTACGAGGATAGCTTGCGGAGATTGCAGATCGCCGGCACTCTTTTCTGCAAGACGTTCGCCCGGAGCCCCTCTGTCTACTCGCTCCTTGTTTCCTCCTCGAACGACGCGCGGTTGGCACACGCTTCGAACGGCCCGAAACCCTGACGAGATTGGCAAGTGGGCGCCGGACGACGCATGGAGGACGTCATGGCCATCACTGAGCGCTTGAAGTGGTACCTGAAATCCCGAGAGGTCGACTACGAAGTCGTGCAGCATCTCCACAGCAGTACCAGTGTCGGCTCTGCTCGGGCCGCACGCCTACCCACCGGCCGAGTCGCAAAATGTGTGCTGCTCGAGGACGAGCATGGCTATCTGCTCGCGCTGCTCCCAGCCTCGTGTCGCATCAGCTTGGAGGCGATCGAGTCCCAACTGGATCGACAGCTCGAGTTTGCCAGCGAAGAAGAGCTGGAGGAGATGTTTCCGGATTGCGAAGTCGGCGCCGTACCGCCCATCGGCGAGGCGTACAACATCCCCATGCTCGTCGATGACAGCCTGCTGCGTCTGCCCGACCTCTATCTCGAGGGGGGCGACCATGAGGGCCTGGTTCACATCAGTGGCGAGGGCTTCCAGGCGTTGGTCGGCGATTCGGCGCACGGACACATCTCGACACCTCACTGAGGTCGCGATCAAACGCGCCCGAGCAGTTCCAAGACCGCTGCGGTTTCGCCGCGCGATGCAAATGCAATGGAACCCTCGGCATCGAGAATGAAGACGAGCGAAGGGTGGGTCACATCCCCCGTATTCGGATCGCGACTTCTCGCGACGTTCCACGCATCGAGCACCGCCTCGACCTGCTCGACCTCACCCGTCAAGACGTGGGCGTCTTCGGGGAGCTCCCAGTGGGCGCCGAGGTGGGCCAACCGGCTCGGGGTATCGCGCCATGGATCGAGGCTGACGATGACGACTCGGGGAACGGCTTCCGCGTCGATTTCGCCGCGTGCGGCCCTCGCGCCCATCTGCTGCTGTGCGGTGACGACCTGTTTGACGATGGCCGGGCAGACGGTTTCACAGTGGCCGAACGCGAACGTGACGAGCGCGGGCCGACCTCTCAACACGTCGAGCGTCAGCGTGTTGCCGTGTTGATCGATCAGTGAAAGAGGAGGCGCCGCTCGATCCAATCGTGGATAGGTGTCCGGAAGAGGGCCACTGGCGTCGAAGAACCCCGAGTCGTCCGGCGCCGGCGAGAACACGCGCACACCGCTGGCGGCGAGGCCGACTGCGAGCAGCGTGACGCAGCCCAGCACGCTCGCCAGGCCGACACTCGATCGGGTTGCCTGGGTCAGTCCGACTCTGACCTGGTCGCCCCAGACCAGCAGCAAAACGCTCAACATTCCGATCGGTTGTCCCACCAGCAACAGCCAACCCGAGGCGTCCGGGAGACCATCGTCGCCCGCGTTGAAGCACACCACGCGTGCGCGTATGAGCCACTCGGCCGGGACGTCTCCCGCGGGCCACAGCGCGAGTGCCCACCAACCCGCCGTGACGACGAGCAGGAAGAACAGCGCGAACAGCGCCGTTCTTGGGCCGGTGGTCGGCTGGGGTATTGCGGCCTGGGTCATCCCACCTTCCAAAGGAACGTCAACAGATTCCAGTTGACGAAGTAGTACGTGATGAATGCGAGGAGGAAGATGCCCACGAGCACCATCGTTCCGGGTGCATGCCCGAGCCGAGTCTTCTCCAGCGCGTCGTCATTGTCTTGGGGTCCAAGCGCGCGCGGAGGATGGGTCAGGCCGTTGGGCAGCCCTCGCCCGACCGCGCCGAGGCAAGTCTCATCGGGCGCGAGCTTGCGTCCAAAGAATACCGACCACACCGTGATCACGATGTAGAGCGCGCCACCGATGATGCCGACGATGCCACCGACCGCCATCACGCCGATCATCAGATCGACGGCAGGAGAGAACTCCACCTGGAAGGGCGCGCCCGTGAACGTGATGTCCCAATGCCGTCGAGGTGCGCCGAACGATCCGGCGAAGGTCATGGCCATCGAAAATACGAGCATACCGCCCGCAAACAACCAGGGCTGGATGCGCGCCAGCGGCCAGAACGCGACCTCGCGTCGGAAGATCAGCGGGATCAGGTAGTAGGTGATGCCCATGAACGCCAGCGCGGTTCCGGAAACGACCGTCGAGTGAAAGTGCCCCGGAATGCGCAGCGTGTTGTGGGCGATGATGTTGATCTGCTCGGTACCGAACGTGACGCCCGTGATGCCGCCGACGAACCCGAAGACGACGAGCGAGAACCACAGCGAGCTGAAGCCGGGGTCGCTCCAGGGCGCACGCCTCAGCCAGCCGAACATCCCCTGGGTGACACCGCGCAGCCGCTGTCCGATCTCGATTCCGGCGGGCACGGTAAAGCCGTGGATCATGCTGGCCAGCACAGCCATGTACATGAAGTAACTCGTGTTCCAGATCTTCCAAGCGGGGCCGAACGCGGGATCGACGAGCAGGTGATGAGCGGATGCCATCGAGATGAACAGGATGTACAGCACGAAGGCTCCGCGGCTGATCTTCTCGTTCAGCACGACGGCTCCCACCGTGAACGCACCGAGCAGGTACCAGATCGACACCATTGCCGCGACGTTGATCTGCTGCGACGAGTGGCCGAGCGCCCACCACACCAGGCGGTAGAACTCGGGATCGATCTCGATCAGATCCAGCGACCACAAGAACGTGGGGATGTAGACCAGCGCGCCGTGCAGCAACGTGACGGCCGCGATGATCGCGGCCGTGAGTCCGCCGAACGTGACCAGCGGAATCGAGCCGGTGTAGGTCTTCTCGCGCTTGGCGTAGACCAAGATCGCGAAGAAGTGGCCCGTGACCACGAGTGCGCCGACCGCGAACAGGATGATGCCGAGGTAGAACGGCGGCGTGGCGCGCAGCGGTACGTACGAGGTGAACAGAACATCGGCCTGGCCGGTGAACATCGTCCACTCCACCATCAGCGCTCCGACCACCATCAGCGCGAACGCGACCCAGCCAGTCTTTGGCGCTGGCACCCGACTGTTCAGCAATACAGCCGAGGCGAAATACAGCACCGCCATCTCGAAGAAGATGATGAAGAAGATCAACATGGTCATGCCATGCACCGTCAGAATCCGATAGAACCAGACGGCGTCGAGCAGATGGATGGCCTGCCACCGCGTGAGCAGCACGAGCAGCGCCGCGACCCCGCCCACCAACAGCGAGACAGTGGCAGCGACCGCGTTGACCTTGATGAGGTTGTCGGCCTGGAGATCGATCTTCAGGCCCGTCGTGGGACAAGTACGAAAGACAGCACTCATTTCGCTGCTCCCTGGGCGGCAGCGCCGTCCGCTTCGGTCACGATCACCTTGCCCACCATGATGTGATGGCCAATGCCACAGAACTCGTTGCACATGATTTCGAACTCACCAGCTGTGTTCGGCGTCACCCGGAGTCCGTAGTCGTATCCCGGGACGACCTGAAAGTTGATGTTCAGCGGGAACAGGCTGAAGCCATGGTTCACGTCGACTGACGAGAGGTGGAGGATGTACTCCTTGCCCTGTTCGAGCTTCAGGATCGGCGTCCACTGCCACATGCTGGCCTGCAGGTAGACGTGACTTCCCGGTGGCGGCGCAACGATCGGCATACCGCGATCGCTACCCACGCGATACTCCTTGATGAACTCCACGGTCCGTGCGCGGAACGCCTGGGGTTCGACCCGATGTCGGATTCCCGCAGGGTTCTGGCCGCCGCGGAGATGCCACAAGGGCATCATCGCGAACAGAA